>JBAVJE010000339.1:0-1500 GCA_049687615.1 Salinimicrobium sp.
GAGGTTTATTGCCTGCAAATCTTGGTTTTGAAGAAGGGGGCAATGAAGGAGTGGCTAATATTATTCAGTCTTATAATCAACTCGTTTTGGAAAGAGACCGGATTCTTGCGGGCTCTACTCCAAGCAACCCGGTGATCGTCAACCTGAACAATCAAATTGAGCAGATCAAGGCGAACGTCCTGGAAAGCCTTAATAATATGAGAACTTCTTTGCTCATTGCCAAAAAGGATCTCGATACACAGGAAGCTAAGATAGATGCGCAGATCGCGAAGGTTCCCTCAAAAGAAAAACAATTCAGGAATATAGAAAGGCAGCAGAATATTAAAGAGGCTCTTTACCTGTTCCTGCTTCAAAAAAGGGAAGAGACTTCCCTTTCACTTGCAGTAACCGCTCCTAAAGCAAAGATCGTAGATGCTGCTTACAGCTCGAATGAGCCGGTCTCTCCCAAGCCAAAGATCATTTTACTGGCCGCACTTATTCTGGGGCTCCTAATCCCTTTCCTTTACACCTACATCAAAAATCTACTGAATAACAAGGTTCAAAATCGAACAGATATTGAAGAGATCACGAGGGAGATCCCTATTGTGGGCGAAGTCCCCAAAATTAGAAGTAAAGAGAGTGACTTTATCGCAAACAATGATCGTTCGGTCCTGGCAGAATCATTTCGCATCCTGCACACGAATTTGCAGTACCTACTGGTAAATGCCGGAGACAAATTTGAAGGAAATACCATTTTTGTTACCTCTACAGTAAAAGGAGAAGGTAAGACTTTGGTGGCCTTTAACACAGCACTGACTTTGGCGCATTCGGGAAAAAAAGTACTCTTAGTGGGAGCTGATCTTCGTAATCCACAGCTACAGCGATATGAGACCGATGCGCGTTCCTTCCTTGGAGTAAGTGATTATCTGGTGAATGATGAATTGAACCTGACGGACCTCATCACTCCTTCCAATGTCCATGACAACATTCAACTTTTAGCTTCAGGAACAATTCCACCAAACCCTTCAGAACTCTGGAGACGACAAAAAACCGCTACTTTCTTTAAGGAACTTGAAGGAAAATATGATTATGTTATAGTCGATACCGCGCCATGTATGCTGGTAACAGACACTTTCCTTATCAATCAATATGCAGATATTATTCTTTATGTAGCCAGAGCAGGCTATACCGAAAAAAAGTTGCTCAACTTCGCGCTGGATGCAAAAAAAGAAGGAAAGCTCCACAATGTGAGTTTTGTTCTTAATGACGTGGAACTGGCAAACTTTGGATATGGGAACAAATATGGGTATGCTTACGGAGAGGAAGAGGAAAGCTTCTGGAAAAAGTTAAAGGGGAAAGCAGCTTTTTGGTAGGTCACGAGGTACGAAGTTAGAATTACGAAGTACGGAGTTAGAAGTAAACCCGCCGCCCGTTCGACTACGCCGTCAGTTCGAGCCTGCCCGCCGTGGAGGGTGGTTTTCAAAACCGGTTCTCGATACATTCCGCAACTGCCCGCAGTTG
>JBAVJE010000340.1:0-10863 GCA_049687615.1 Salinimicrobium sp.
TCTTCGGCCAGCTGTTGCATTTTGTAATCCAGAGTGGTATAAATTTGCAAGCCGTCACGATAGACATTATAGGTCTTGCCGTCTTTAGACTTTAGGGTGTCGAGGATGGCAGTAACGTCTTTTTTTACCTGAGACCTAAAATAAGGAGCGAGTCCGTTGTTATTGCCGAAATACTGATATTCTAACTTCATTGGCCGGTTTACCGCCACCTTGTATGCTTCGGGAGAAAGATACCCGTATTTTTTCATTTGTTGCAGCACCACATTTCTTCTGCCTTTGCTTCTTTCGGGGTACAATCTGGGGTTGAAGTAATGCGAAGCTTTCAGCGTACCCACGAGGGTTGCGCCTTCATCAAGTGTAAGTTCTGCAGTACTGGTGTTGAAGAATTTTCTTGCAGCACTTTCTATTCCGTAAGTATTATCGCTGAAAGGTACCGTATTGAAATAAAGGTTTAGGATCTCCTTTTTGGAGTAGATATCCTCGAGTCGCTGTGCTATAATCGATTCTCTGAGTTTGTTCACCACGATACTAAGGTGCCCGTAATCATTTCTTCCGAAGAGGTTTTTTGCCAGCTGCAGGGTGATCGTGCTGCCGCCGCCAGAAGTTTTGTCGCCCATTAGGATGGTCTTTAGGAAAACGCGCATCAAACTGCGGCTGTCAATGCCTGAATGCTCGTAAAAACGGACGTCTTCGGTAGCTATGAGCGCATCGATCAAATGCTGTGGCAAATCCTTATAGAGTACAGGTTGCCTGTCAAAAATATAATATTTTCCTATTAATTCTCCATCAGAAGAAAAAACCTCTGTAGCCTCATTTTGTTTTAGATCACGAAGCTCTTGTTCACTGGGTATTCTACCCCAAAGGCCCCAGTAAATGCTAAGGTAGAAAGCAAAGAACAATACAATAATTCCTAAAATAGACCCAAATACCCACTTTTTAAGGGGGGAAAACTTCATTTTTTTCAATTGTATAGGTTAAGTGTGTGCGAAACTAACGAAGACTGATATGATTTCGTCTAATTTGACGAAACTTTATGATTTGGCTATCCGGGGAGCATATAAACATTTATTAAAATTTGATAAGGAAAAATTAAAGTGACTGTCATTGCCGACCATATTTATTAATTTGCCCACATGGGAATTAATAAAACTGTCTTTCTTATCTCCACAGGCTTGCTGGTGCTTGCTGCGGGTTTTGCCATTGTACTGCACGAGAGAAAGGAAAGTTATCAAAAGAACATTAGTGACAATGTACAAATCGATCAAACCTGGGAGCTTCCCGATCAACTTGACGAGATCTCTGGAATCGCTTTTTTAGATGATGAGCGCCTGGCATGCATACAGGATGAAAAAGGGAAGATCTATGTGTATAATCTTGCTTCGAAAAAAATAGAAAAAAAGATCACTTTTGCCGATGATGGTGATTATGAGGGTATTGCCGTCGCAGGGAATACTGCCTATGTGGTAAAAAGCAATGGCACTCTCTATGAAGTGAAAAATTTCATGGAAGATCCGGAAACCGAAGAATTCGAGACCTTCCTTGATGCTGACAATAATGTGGAAGGCCTTTTCTTTGATAAAGAAAAACAACGGCTCTGGCTGGTACCAAAGGAGGAGGATCCCGAATCCAAAAACTATAAGGGTGTTTACGCCTTTGACATCAAAAATAGGCAATTGGTGAAAGAGCCGGTATTTAAGCTCACTTTTGGCGGGAAAGCTATGGAAGATGTACAAGATGAAGATGTGGAAGACAGGTTCTTTCCTTCAGAAATCAACCGTAATCCTTCTACCGGACAAGTGGTACTTCTAGAAGGCACCGATTCAAAGTTACTCTTGCTGAACGAATTTGGTCAGGTAACAAAATTATACGTTCTTGACAGGGATCTTTTTCCGCAGCCTGAGGGGCTCGCCTATGACCACGACGGGAATCTTTACATTTCAAATGAAGGAAATCCCGCAACGATACACCGGGTTATTCTAAAATAACCAATTTATGCCCGAGGACCCCAAGTCTACTTCTGTAAAAAAAAGCAAAACACCCTTATTTATTTCCATAGGAATTGTTGTTGCCGTATCGTTGAGTTATTTTTTAATTCCGCAAGTACAGGACTTCTTGGATACAACCTGGAGTGTACTCACTAGCGGCGACAAACAGCGAGTTCATGAATGGGTGGGCCAGTTTGGCTGGTTTGGGCCCATGGTGATCGTAATAACCATGGTGCTTCAAATGTTCCTGATCGTAATTCCCAGCCCGTTATTAATGGTGGTGGCTATATTGGCTTACGGGCCTGTTTGGGGAAGTTTAATTCTCTTTGCCGCTATTTTTACGGCTTCTTCTGTGGGATATTTTATTGGACGGTATCTTTCGCCCGCGGTGGTGGAAAAACTTATTGGAATAAAAACAGAAAAAAAGATCACCTCGTTTATAGAGGATTATGGCTTCTGGACGGTCATTGTAGTGCGCCTTAGTCCGTTTCTTTCCAATGATGCGATAAGCTTTGTAGGCGGGATTCTTAAAATGGGATACTGGAAATTCATTGGAGCGACGATGATTGGGATTTTCCCCCTCATCTTTTTTATCGCATATCTGGGCGGCAATTATGAGCGCCTCAAAACCGGACTCATCTGGACTTCGGTGGCTAGTTTATTACTGTTTATTGCCTTTGTATGGTGGGATAAAAAAAAGAGAAAACACAAGCCCTGAGCGCTTATGGAGCAACAGCAGCAGCTAATATTTCTGTAAATAATTTCCTCATAAATAGTTCGACTCGTTTGGAGAATGTCTAATTTTATATCTTATCTCTAAAAAATACCGCGCTTCCAATCTGTTAAAACCAGGTTGTTATTCCCCTTGTTGAACGAGTTTAAATTCCAGGCTATGAAAAATCTTTCATTGTTTGCAGGGGTATTCCTGCTTGTTTTTTGGCTGCAAAGTTGCAGCGTGTACCATTCAGATTCAACTACTTTGAAACAGGCGATCCAATCTAAAAACCAGGTTAGGGTCGTTACCTTAGACAATGTTTTCTACGAATTCAAAAAGCTCGAACGTGAAGACGGCCAGCTGTACGGTATTACGGGGAAAAAGACTGAAACCGCAGCACAGCTCGCCGATCACAAACAATTTGTGAAGGGTAAATTTATAAGGATCGCCTTATCTGACGAGGAAGTACAGGCGGTGTACCTTAAGAATAAGTCCATATCCCGTCTGGTGAATTATGGCGTTCCCGTTGTTGGTGCTGCAGGTTTACTTACCGTGACTTCAGAAAACTTCAAGCCAGACGTGGGAAACTAAAATGGAAAAGGCTCCGCATATGCAGAGCCTTTGTATTTTTAATTAATTGGGAAGTTTATCCCTGAAGTTCCCTGGCAACAGCTTCGACTTCATCCATCACGCGCAGGAGGTTTTTCCCCCAAAGTTTTGCGATTTGTTCTTCTGTATATCCTCTTTTTACAAGTTCGAGGGTAACATTGAAGGATTCCGAAGCATTATTCCAGTCTTGTACACCGCCACCACCGTCAAAATCGGAGCTTATGCCTACGTGGTCAATCCCAATCTTTTCCACCAGGTAATCAATATGATCCACGAAGTCTGATACGTCTACCGGTGATACCTTCTCTTTAAGCTTACTTACCTTTGGCTCAGAGAGCTTTTTTACTCTGCGGTACTGTTCAAAGTAATGCTTACGATCTTCGGGAGCCAATTTTTTGATGTCTTCCCATTTCTTTACTTCAAAACCTATTTTTCCCCCAACTTCTGAATAAATTTTTTTGACTGCAGCATCATACACATTGTGCTTGTTTGTATCGAGGTAAGAAGCAAAAGCTACCGCTTGTATCACCCCGCCATTATCTTTAAGCCACTTCAGTTGCTCATCATCGAGGTTTCTGCTGTGATTGCATAAAGCGCGTGCAGAAGAATGGGAAGCGATGATAGGCGCTTTGGAAAGTTCGATCATCTGCCGCATAGACTCTTTTGAAGGATGCGAAACATCTATCATCATACCCAGGCGGTTCATTTCGGCAATCACGTTTTTACCAAGAGGACTAAGGCCTTTGTGCAGCCATTGATCGTTTTCTTCCCCGGTGTTGGAATCACACAACTGGCTGTGTCCATTGTGTGACAACGACATATAGCGTGCGCCGAGATCGTAGAATTTTTTCACATTTTTGATATCGGTACCTATCGCATATCCATTCTCTACACCAATCATGGCTACTTTCTTGCCTTCTGCTACAAGATTCCGTACCTCCCGGGACGAGGTCGCCAGAGCGATCTCTGAAGGGGCAAGCTCTTCGGTAAGTAGATGAATAGCCTTAAATTTTGACATGGCAGTCTCATAAGCTTTTTTATAACCCTGGGCATTAAGCCCTTCCTGATCGGTATAGACCACCAGCCAGGCAACATCCATGTCACCTTTTTCCATTTTAGGCAGGTTCACTTGTGTGTCCAAATCCTGCGTGTAGTTTTTCCCGGCAGTAAAATTGTCGACGTTAATATCGTTATGGGTATCTATGGTGATCACCTTTTCGTGGATGCGGCGGGCTTTTTCCCGCAGTTGCTCATCATTTGTCTGTGCCTGGGCCGAAAAGGCCGCAAACAGAAGTAAAAAACAGGAAGTCGAAATCTTCATTTGTTGGAGGTTTTAAAAGCTTAAAATATGAATAATTTTTTTAAGGACAGGAGCAGATGAGAATTCCTGCAGGAAGCTATTGGATATAAACAATTTTGTTCAGAGTATTCTAAAAGTTAGGCAAGTCATGGCAGTCCTGCCTTATCCTCAAGAAAAATAGTTTTCATCGGGATGTCATTTATCCTGATTTGAATCATTTTTTGAGCCATGCTTTAAAATTAGTTTTGCGGTATGAAAGAAAAGAGGGATCTCAAATCAATTAATACTATACTTCCACTTCTGGGGTTGGCATTATTGTTATTTCTTTCACCTTGTAAAATTCGGAATTTTATACAGGGAGAACTTGGTGTACCGCGAACCGAAGTTTCTAACCGAAGTCAGTCTACCATTGAAAATGCCAGCTGTAGCAATGTACAAATTGCTACAAACACACTGATTAAACAAAAATATTCCTCTCAACATTTACCTGCAGTATTAGCACAGTTTGAGTCGACCTTTAAGGCTTTAGATTTTGCCAATAATGACCTGCAATTACCAGGCGCCAGAAACCATTCGGCTTCAGCAATACCACTTTATATTTTATATCAAAACTTCAAGGATTATATATAATTAGCCTTTTACACCCGGGCAATTTTTTTCAGTTTCTAAAAACCGAAACATTTATATTAATTATTAATAGTGCTGGCTACAAGTGTACACTTATCTCGCATCATGCTCCTCAGCTGAATTTTATAGTAGCAGCATAAGCCTTTTTTATTTCAAAAAATACAGCGTCTTAAACGAGTGTTAAGTGCTAAAGAATTAGCAAAATAAGTTGGAATAAAACATCATAAAGTGATATTCCAGGCAAATCAATTATCTAGTAATGAAAAATTTAAGCATAAAAAATGAGGCAGGGCTTTTGGCACTTGCAATAAGATTAGTGATAGGTTGGACCTATTTTTCAGCCTTTTGGAGAAGAACCGCATTAGCCGATAAACTCGACCCGGAATTTGCCGGTTATATCGGGGTAAAGTTTAATCATTTTTTACCTCATGCTATAGGTATAAAGCCTATTATCCAATATTTAGTAGAAAACCCTGAGGTCTTATGGGTAAACATGGTGATTTTTACCATTATTGAAGGTCTTGTTGGATTGTTCCTCATGTTTGGCTTATTCACCCGTCTTATGAGTATCGGTGTATTTGGTCTTGCAATGGTTATTCTTCTAGGTTCGGGTTGGATAGGTACCACCTGCCTGGATGAATGGCAAATAGGTATTTTAGGCATCGCTACAGGATTCGTTTTATTTTTAACGGGAAGTGGGAAATACTCTTTGGATAACTACCTTATGAAAAACAACATTTCCATAACAAAAAAGAACTGGTTTGCGTGGTTAGGTTCGGGTATTTTACCAATTAAAGAGACTATTTTTCCAAAAGTCGTTTTAATAGGTTCTCTGTTAATTTTTGGAATGAGTCTTATGACAAACCAGATTTTTCATGGAGGATTGTGGGGAACCCTTCATAACAAATCTGTAAAACCGAAGCTTGAAATTTCCGAAGGTAAAATTGACAATAACACCATATCTTTTGATTTGTATAGAACCGAAGGAGTTGATGTGTACGGTTCTTTTGTAATAGCTATAGAATTGTTTGATCAGCAAAACAATAAAGTTCTTGAATTTACACAGGATGATCTGGCTTCCTTGCCTAAGGAAAGTATTTCAAACTACTACATTGCAAAAATAAAACCTGGGAAGCATAGTGTTGTCGTGCCTTTAGGAGCGAAGGCAAAATTTAATCTACAAGATGAAAAAATAGCAAATTTATCTACCGGGACATATACATTAAAAATGACCGATATTAGTGGTCTTAACTGGGAACATGAAATAGTAGTTCCATAAGAATCGCATAACCGGTAAGGTTTAAACAGCGGTTTGGGCTTGAACACCGAACCGCTGTTTTTTTATATATTTTTTCCTCATACTATGTTTAAGGTTAATAATTCCATAGTCAATCAGACCACTTTTTAATTCCTAAACTTAATTAAGTCATAAACTAACCAGTAGTTGCATATGACTCAAATCATTTTAATACCTCTTAATAAAGATAAATATTAATTGCCTTCAAAACCCCGAGAATAGGACAACACGCATGGATTTCTGAGGAAGAGCTTATTCTACGCTAAGCGAAAGGCATGCTGTTGTGACCTTATTTAAAAAACTGCCCTCACTTTTTTAAAAGAAAGTGTAACATTTTAAGCCTTTCTTTCGTCATTCTTAAAAACAAGAATGAGAACTTTAACACTTTTCCTGTCATTATTGTTACTAACAATAAATTTAAACGCTCAGGAAGCCCGAACACAGGTGCTGACATTAGCTTCTTTCCATTTTAATTTTCCTAATAATGACTTTGTTCAAGCAGATCAGTCAGATCAAATAGATGTTCTAAAACCTGTGTATCAGGATGAAATAAAAATGATCACCAGGAAACTGGAAAAATTTGATCCGGATATCATTGTTATAGAATGCAGTTCAACTCAACAGAAATCGATCGACTCTTTATATCAGGCCTATTTGTATGGTAGATACGATTTAAAGAGGTCTGAATATGAGCAAATAGGATTCAGAGTAGCAAAAATGTTAGGGCTCGGGAAACTCTACTGTGTTGATGAATGGGGAGCGTTCAATGAGCAGGTAGATCGGGTCATACAGGGAAAAGATTCCGAAGAACAAAAAGAGTTTTACCGGTTTTACGAAGAAAATTCCGAAGCCGCTTTAAAATATCACCCCGAGGAGATCTATAAAGAACAAGGCATTCTGGCGGAGCTCATTAGGTTGAACGATTCTGAAAACATCAGGAAAAGTTTAGGGAATTATTTGATTGGCCCGTTTAAATACGAAAGTAAGGAAGGGGACTTTTTTGGAGTAAACTTTGAAACCGGCCGCTGGTTTAACAGGAACTTAAAGATTTTTAGAAATATTCAAAGAATCGAAGCAGGACCCAATGATAAAATCCTGGTGATCTATGGTGCCGGACATATGAATATATTGAATACTTTATTTGAGAGTTCGCCTGAATTCGAATTGGTAAGTACGAATGACTTCCTGCAATAAAATTATCAATCGCATAGGCGTCGAAAGTGGGCGATTTTTTGACAAAAATGTATAACTTCATCAACTATAATAAATCGTTCGCGTTACACGATCCGTTGTGAAAATTGAAATACACAACAAAATGAGAAACACAATTCCCGGGCTCAAACTATTACTCCTCATAGTTGGATTATGCTGTTTTTCGACCAGCATAAAAGCCCAAACCGAAACTCTTAGAGAAGAAGTCGATTATCTTTCGAAAGCACCAAATATAGATGGAGAACTTGATGATCATCTCACTTTTATCAAAGCGCGGAAGTTTCCTGTTAAATATAAAAGTGATGATGAAAATCCCGATGTTAAGGTGACTTACCGGCTTGCGTATGGTACCAATTTTTTCTACGTGTACATTGAAGTAGACGCTCAAAAACTGGTATATCGCGATAGAGCCTTTCAAAACGGGGACGGTTTTCATATGGTTTTAGCCAAACCCACCGCTAATAACCAACCTGCCGACGAATTCTATGTACTTGCCTGTTCTGCCGTTGACAAAAAGAATATGGAATGGTCTCGAAACATCTTTTGGTACTACAATGTGGAGGATATCTTTAAGCGAACCAGTAAGGACACCAGGCTCAAGTTCCTGGAAAAGGATGGGAAAACTTCTTTTGAACTTATCCTTCCGTGGAAAGATGTTTATCCATACCATCCCTGGATTTCTGAGGGAATTGGTTTTAACCTGGCATTTGTCAAGGCTATAGGAAAGGAGGAGAGGAATATCTATAAAGTGCTCGAAGATCAATTGGGTTCAGAAAACAGCAATAGAAAACATTTAAACCTGCGATTCCGGGAACCGGTACATAAAGCTGAAACTCAAACCTATCTTGTATTAGACAAAAATAACATAAAAGAGAAAGAGACTTTAACGGGAGTAGCTGCGACCGTCTCAGCCGAAGATGATAAGGAAGAGCTCACTATTAGAATAATCTCAGGTGAAAATACATTGGTGGAAGATTTCCGACAGAATTTCGAGATCCGAGAAGGCATGAATGTTCAGCGTTTTGAGATCAACAAAGCTCCAATTCCTGCAGGAGGTTACAAAGTTGAATGGAATTCACGGCTGAATGATTCAAACGGAGAAACTTACCTGACCTCCTTACCTGATTTTAATTTTCTGCAGTTGAATAATGAAATTGAAAAAATTAAAGACCATCTTTCCGCATCAAGTTATCAAACACTTCGACATAAAGTGTGGGAAATAGAAAGGGAGCTTGCCGAAGTAAAACCCTATGAAACCTGTGGCGATCAACGTCTGGCAATTTCAGAAGTGCAGCATCATATTGAACAGGGGAAAAATGGACGTGATATTATTGCTGAAAAAAAAGGTTTCGTAAGGAAAGGATACAGGTCTCAATTCGATCACAAGTTAATACCTTACATGGTTTATATTCCCGAAGATTATGACCCTTCTAAAAAATATCCATTGCTGGTTTACCTGCATGGCAGCGCTTCAGATGAAACAAATCTGAAAGGAGCCGGGTTTACAATACCCGAAGGATTTATTGCTTTAGGGCCGAATGGAAGGGGACCTTCTAATTGTTATTCCTGGGATCATGCGCAAATGGATATTGCTGAAGCCATAGACGCCGTGATAGAAAGTTATTCTGTGGATGAAAGCAATATTTTACTCACCGGGTTTTCGATGGGAGGCTATGGCGTTTACCGCACCTATTGTGAGACCCCCGGTAAATTTAAAGCTTTAGCAATCTTTAGCGGGAATCCCAATATCGCGAATATGTGGTCAGGAAGAAGTGACTACATGGATTTTAGGCAGGAAGAAAATCTGGAAAAGTTCAGGAATGTCCCGATGTTCATTTTCCACGGAAAAAAAGATCTCAATTGTGATTTTAATATTACTGAAGGTATTATTGAAAAACTGAATAAGAATGGAGCCATGGTAAAATTTGTAACAGAAGAGGATAAAGGACATGAACCCCCCGGACAGGAGAGTATTTCAAGCTATTACGAGTGGGTAAACAACAACTTTGACAATAATAAATGAATACCATTAAACAGGTTTATCAGAGGTTAGCTGAAGGTTCAAAGATCAAAAAAAAATGAAAGTAACAAAGACACAAATACTTAAGCTGATTTTTGCCGCCCTTCTTTTGTCAAGCTGTAAAGCTATTGGACAAGAGGAGGTAAGAGAATTGGATTTAGAGTTAGTAACAGATAAAGTTGAACTTTTTGGAGAAGGACTGGTCTCCACACATCTATATGAGCGGGACATCGCAATTTCAGCAGATGGTAATGAGATCATATACACTTTAGGAGATTATAAGCAACAAAGAAGGGCACTAATGCAAATTAGAAAATTGAATGGAAAATGGGGTGAACCTGTAATTTTAAACATCTCGGGCGAACATCAGGACATTGAACCTTTTTTTTCCGAAGATGGTAACAGGTTGTTCTTTGCTTCAAACAGACCTATGGAGAAGGGGTCAAAAAGAAAAGATTACAATATCTGGTATAGCGATAAAGATGGAGAATACTGGAGTCCGCCCAAAGCCTTAAACAGGAAAATAAACAGCACGGGCGATGAATTTTATCCTTCTGTAAGCAGGAATGGAAATTTATATTTTACAGCATCAAGAAAAGGTGGAATTGGGACCGAAGATATTTTTGTGTCCAAAAAGATTAATGGAAAATACCAGGAACCTGTTGCCTTAGACAGTTCGATAAATACACAAGTCTATGAATTCAACTCATATATAAACCCGGAGGAAAACCTGCTCATTTTTAGTTCCTTTGGAAGAGAAGATGAATATGGAGGGGGAGACTTGTACTATAGCAAAAAGGACAAAGATGGAAAGTGGAGCAAGGCAAAGAACATGGGGAAAAATATTAATTCGGCTCAACTGGATTATTGCCCTTTTATTGACCTTTGGAGAAATAACCTTTATTTTACCAGTGAGAGACTTGATGAAAGTCCAAGGAAGATGAACAGTATTGAGGATATAAAAGCTTTTGCCAATCAAACTCAAAATGGAACGGGGAATATTTATAAAATTGGAATAAATAAGCTGGATCTAAATTAAAGCTTCAGCTATGCTCTGTCGAGGAAAAATATAGCGAATGACCCTTTAAAAATGGCATT
>JBAVJE010000341.1:0-7070 GCA_049687615.1 Salinimicrobium sp.
GGATAAGAATGGGTAGCATTCATTCCCGGAGATACGGTAACAGGTTCTCCATGTCCAAAATCAATAGTATATAAGATAGCTCCCTGCGCAGTTGGGGTAATAGTTACGTTACCAGAGTTATCATCAGTAATATCGAAAATCGCAGTCAGGTTTTCGGTATTTGCAGTGTCGGCAAAAGAGGTGTCCTGATCTATGCCATCATCAACACTACAACTCACAGCAGTTGCAAGAAGAAAAAGAAAACCTGATATTAATTTAAGTTTTTTCATAATGTTTTATTTATTCTTAGTAACCTGAATTCTGTTCAATAATCGTATTTTGAAGTTCCTTAAACGGAATTGGCAGGATAACGTTTTTAGCTGTAAATCCTTCGTCACCCAAAGCCTCAGCAGCTTTTCCGGTTCTAACCAGGTCAAAGAACCTGTGTCCTTCTCCGGCTAACTCCAATCTTCGCTCTGCTGCAATCGCAGAAAGAGAAACTTGCACACTTGGTAGACCTACTCGGGCTCTCACAGCATCTAATAATGCCTGAGCTCTGGCTCCGGTACCACCTAATGCTTCAGCCTCCATCAAATAGGTGTCTGCTAATCTAATTACATAAAAGTTTTGTCTGTAATTCAAAATTGGCTCTCCTGTTCCAGTAGTAACATCATCCTGAGTAGGGATAAATTTATTCAGGAAGTAGCCTGTATCTTCATAACCCGGAAGATAATCTGCCGCACCTGCAGCGACAAGTGCTTTCAAATCAAGGATAGTAGCATCAAATCTAGGGTCATCTTTCAATAGCTCATATAATTCTGGTTCAACAGGGTTAAAACTCCATCCCGAAGGCAGATCTGGAGCATCCTCAGTTATTTGCGCGTAAGACCTTGGGCCTACCATGGTGTTGATAGAGTTTCCTTCATCAGCACCACTTCCCCAGAACTCCCAGGAAGCACTTGAGGCATTAGTATGAGCAACTTCAATAAGGGACTCAGGATTGAATATATTATCGGTTTCCCATAAGGCGTTATAATCGTCAAGTAACTTATTACCGTACTGATTCACTTCTCCAGGGGTTCCATTAACTTCTTTCAACTGTGATACGGCTTCAGGGAATTTCCCTTCATACAGGTATACTTTTCCTAGTAAAGCCTGTGCTCCGCCTTTTGTAAATCGGCCTGCCTCCTCTGCAGGAACTGTACCCGGAAGATCGCCAATAGCGGCCAGAAGGTCTTGTTCTATCAAAGCGTAAACTTCGGTAGGGTCAGCCTGAGGTACATTGTATATTTCTCCCTGGTCAATTGGAGCAGTTATTAAAGGAACGTTTCCGAATAAATTTACAAGATTGAAATAGTAGATGGCGCGAAGGGCTTTCGTTTCTGCAGTATATCGTGCCTTCATCGCTTCATCCATTGGCACGTCTGGCAACTTGGTTAGCAAAAAATTAGCCCGAAATATTCCCTGGTAAAAATCACTCCAGTAACTCAATGGCATGGTTGTAGGTGTAATTTTAAAGTCATCAAAAGTTTGGATACCCATACCATCTGAATCGTTTCCACCACCCGCGCGGAAGTCATCTGAGCCCGCATTCATAAACGTGGCCATGTTTTCGAATCCACCGGAATATTTTCTCATAACATCGTAAACTGCCACGAGACCGGCAAGTGCTTCGTCCTGATTTCTATAATAGTTGTTTTCCAGGTTGGTACCCTTAGCAGGAACTTCCAGGAACTCTTCAGAACAAGATACCATTGTCATTATTACTGCCAGCGCAGCAAGTATGAACTTGAAATTGTTTGTCTTCATAGTTAATTTTTTTTAAAATTTTAAGTTTGCTCCAAATAGGATTGTTCTTGCCTGTGGATAGTAACCACGGTCTATACCTAAAACATCACCACCAATTTCAGGATCGTATCCAGTGTAATCGGTTAGAGTTAACAGGTTTTCTCCGGTAACATATACTCTAAGTTTTGATGCTCCAATTTCACTAAGTAAGTCTGTTGGCAGGCTATAACCAAGTTGAACTATTTTTAACCTCATATAATCCCCATCTTCAAGATAAAAATCAGAAGGTCTACTAAAGTTTCCATTAGAATCATTATTGGTTAATCTTGGATAATCATTAGATGTTCCTGCTCCCGTCCAACGACTAAGCACGTCAGAGGAGTAGTTGGCATTTTGAATATCAAGTCGTCTCAATCCTTGGAAGATCTTATTTCCTACAGCACCCTGAGTAAAGACCATAAAATCGAAATTTTTATAATTCATGTTGAGGGTAAGACCAAAACTTAATTTTGGCAATGGGCTTCCAAGGAATTGTTTGTCATCATCGGTAATGGTACCGTCACCATTAGTATCTACCCATCTAAAATCTCCCGGTACGGCATTAGGCTGAATAACATTACCAGAGGCATCGGTATAAGCCATCACATCTTCCCTTGTTTGGAAGATCCCCGCAGTTTTGAAACCATAAAAAGAGTTATAGGCTTCACCAATTTGTGTTCTGGTGATATCTCCCATAGACTGGAATCCTGCAACCCCGGAGGTGATGAATTCTTTATCCTGCCCAAGGTAGGTTACCTCATTTTCTAAATAGGAAGCATTGGCATTAGCAGAAAAATTGAAATCACCATAGGTTTTATTATATCCTAATTCAAATTCCACACCCCTGTTTTCCATATCGGCAACGTTTCCGAGTGGACTACCCGTAGACCCTACATAACCAGGTATTTCAAAATTCTGAAGGATTCCGGAGGTTTTCTTTTTGTAATACTCCATAGTCATTGTGAAATTCTGGAAAAGTCTGGTGTCAACACCTATATTAAACTGAGAAGTTTCTTCCCATTTAAGATCTGGGTTAGCAGGTGCATTTGGACTATATCCCACAGAAATCTGATCTCCGGTTGTTCCAAAAGTATAATTACGTCCTCCACTGATTAAAGCAAGATAACCGTTTGGTGCAATCGCATCACTACCGGTAATCCCATAACCAGCTCTCAACTTCAATGTATTAACATATTCATTGTTATTCCAGAATTCTTCATTTGAAATATTCCACCCTGCAGAAAAGGAGGGGAAGAACCCATATTTGTTATTTGGTCCAAAATTGGAAGAACCATCTCTACGTATAATACCTGTAAAAAGATATTTTTCATCGTAGTTGTAATTTATACGCGAGAAAAGAGAGGTTACCCTGTGTTCATTCCCAGTATAAGCACTTCCTACTCTTTGCGTTACAGGTATCCCATAATTAAAGGATGCATCCTTGTAACTTGTAACAGGAAGATCTTGATAAGTGGTCCAAGTTCCACTATTGATTCCATTAACATAAGTTCCCTGCCCTAACAATAGAGTGAAATCATGTTTTCCAAACGAATCATCATAAGATAACGTATTCTCAATATTCCACCCAAATCCTTTATTGGTATTACGGCTCAAACTATTTAGAGACGTTCCCACGGTTGGACTTAAGAAATATGCAGGGGTAAAGTTATCTCCTCCCCAATATGCCAGGTTACCACCTACACTAGTTCTAAAAGTAAGTTGTTCAATTGGAGTGAATTCAACAAAGGCATTCCCTACAAAATCATCTGCATAATCTGAATTACCTAATCTGGTAAGTATATACGCGACAGGGTTTGTCATCTCCTGCCCTACAGGTGTAGGAAGTCCGGCTGATGTTGAAATTCCATAAGGGTTTCCATTGGCATCTCTAAAAACAGGGTTTGAAGTATACAAAGTTGAGTTTGCCACCGCAGGATCTGTAACCACAATAGGAGTGATCGGGTCCAGGTTTAATGCTGAACTTAGAGGACCACCGTATTCGCTGTTAGTATTTCCCAAACCAACATATTTTTGGTGAGAGTAACCAAATGTTTGACCTACTTTGAATTTATCTGACAACTCATGAGTTGAATTAAGACGCACACTTTTCTTTTGATATTGGGAAATATCTGTTGTAACGATACCTTCATTATCTAAAAGACCGAAAGAGGCATAAAAAGTAGATACATCATTTCCTCCACTCACACTGAATTCATGTGATTCTCTTACAGCACTGTCGTTAAAAATAGCTTTTTGCCAGTCGCTACCTACTCCTAAGCCTGAAAGGTCATTATAAAGAATTTCTCCCCCCGCAGCTACAGATTTTTCATTCATAATTGCAGCATACTGGGTAGCGTTTAGAAGTTCTACGGTTCTTTCTGGAGAAGAAAAACCATAGGTTCCTGTATAGTTTACATTGAATTTTCCTTCTTTCCCTTTTTTAGTGGTAACAAGTATAACTCCCGATGCAGCTCGGGCACCATATATTGCAAGTGACGCAGCATCTTTAAGAACCTCGATAGATTCTATATCCTGTTGGTTAAGATAACCTATACCACCAGCATCAACAATAACTCCATCAACAACCCATAGCGGGGTATTCCCTCCATAAGTATTAAAGGTAGTCAAACCCCTTACCCTTACAGTGGCGGAAGATCCCGGTTGCCCCGAGTTCTGGGCTATAGTAACCCCGGATACACGTCCTTGTAGTGTTTGTTCAACCCTTCCGTTTGGCACCGCTTCCAGTTCTTCAGCTTTGACCGAAGAAATAGCCCCGGTGGTTACACTTTTTTTCTGAGAACCATACCCTACAACCACCACTTCATCAAGGGCGGCAGCATCTGGCTTAAGTGTAATTTGAAGATTCTGATTTTCACCCACCGTGCTTTCAACGGCTTGATATCCAATATAAGAAAACACAAGAACATCTCCCGTATTGGCCTCTATGGTAAATATACCATCAAAATCAGTTTGGGTTCCGGTTGTGGTACCTTTAATAATAACATTGGCTCCCGGTAAAGGAATGCCATTGTCATCTACTACTGTACCAGTTATTTCTTTTGTTTGAGCCATAGCCGACCCAACAACAAATAGAAATAGAATTAATAAGTAATTTTTAATTTTCATCTACTCTAGAATTAAGTTACATGTTTAAGCTTAAATGGCTAGTCACTTTTTTGGATGAAATTTCTACATGGCCTACGACATCGATTTCGAAAAACGATAAAAAAACCAATCAGAGGTCTCATCAGATGAAAAGCAACTGAACCATTATGATCAGTTGTTAAAATTGTGTTACGAATATAGGAAGTAAAGAAGAAGATCGATCAAAAACAGCCTTTACAAAAAATCTACAAGGAAAAAGTCCTTTGTATAGCATCTCTAAAAGCCTATAAATATGGACTAAAGAAATGTAAACTACTGAAATGGAAGACTATTACTGAAGAATAAAAAAGTCTTTTTAACCTATTATGTAGAGGTCCTGTAGAGTTAAATAATGGTCTTGTTAAGGGCTAAAGACCCATGATGTAATCGGTTAAATTTATATTACGAGGTAATTCCATCTTTTTACGAAGACGATATCGCTTTATTTCGACACTCTTCACTGAAATATTTATTAGTGGTGCAATTTCCTTTGAGGAAAGATTAAGTCTAAGATATGCACAAAGGCGAAGATCGTTTGAACTAAGGTTAGGATGCTTGGATTTTATCTTGTCAAAAAACTCCTTATCAGCATTCTTAAATGCCTCTTTAAACATTTTCCAGTTATCCTCCTCTTTTATTTCGTTGTCTATGGTTCGTATCACCCCTTTTACTTTCGCGTTCTCTGCAGTTTTCAGTTCTTCTTTAAGGTTCGACAGGAATTCATTTTTTTTGATAAGTGACATTGTTGATGCCGCAAGTTGCCCATTTTTTTCGGCCATATCTCTTTCGAGGTGTTCTTTCTGTAGTTTTATAACTTTTTGTTCTGCTTCGAGAGCCTTCATCTTTAAATTCCTTTCCCTTTGTTCAAGGATTTTCAAATGGCGGCGTCTATAAATATAATGTACAAGCAAGAACCCAAGTAAGAAAAGAAGAATATAACCCGCAATAGCTAAATTAGAATAGTACCAGGGCTCCATTATTAAAAAAGAATACCTTAAAACCTCTGTTTCCATACCGTTGTTCCTGGCTTTGACCTCGAAGGTATAGCTTCCGGGAGGAAGGTTCTCGAATTCTGCAGTGCCATATTCATCCCATTTTGACCAGAAGGGGGAAAAATTAACCAGTCGGTAGCTGTATTCGGTTAAATTAAGACTTTGATAATCGGGAACACTAAAATAAAAAAGCAGGTTGTTCACCTTGTTCTTTAACTGGAGTTCTTCGGTATTCAGAAGCCTGTGGACGTAACTCTCACCTTTGGAGGATGCAGCTATAGATCGGATTGCAAATTGTTCTACCTCTTGATCTTCAATAGGCAAAGAAAATTGAATATAGCCTACGTTCGATCCTACCAAATACTGATCCTTCTCCAATAGAGAAATATTCTCGAAGCCATTTGTGATGTTTCTGTTTTCCAGGGGAAGCGGAACCTTTCTTTCAATTAACTTCTGCTCAAAAGGATCTCTGAATAAATAATAAAGATTGTCACGTCCAAAGGTCCATAGGCTTCCATCAGCCAGAACAGTCGAAATCCCGCTTATCCGTTCTTGCCGTTTAGTAATACTATTTAATTCATTGTTAGGAGTAAACCTGTTTTGTTTCCTGTCATACAAAAAAATACCACTTTGTGTCGAACAATAAATTTGTTCATTATATGAAAATATTTCCGGTCCCAAACCAGATTTTCCTGTTTCAAAAGATTCAACCGTCAATACCTTTTTATAATCGCTACTGAGTTTTAACCGAAGGGCTCCCCTATGGAAATGTCCTACCCATATTATAGAATCATTTTCAACAAGTATATTTCTTGAGGACAGATCAAAATTATCGAGGTAACGTGCATTACTATTTGGAGAGTCTTTGGGAAGGTAGCTTATCCCGTTATAGTGTCCTTGAATAATACCTTCCCCAATTTTTTTGACGGTCCAGGTACCCAGTCCCTGCCATACTAGATTAGCTGTACCGTACTTAACAACAAAAGTCCCTCTGTCGTGCCCTACATAAAGTTCATCGTCAATTTGGTTTATGCTCCATACCTGCCCGGTTGTTCCCGGGACTAATTTAAAATTACCTTCGGCCTCTTTCTCTTTATAATACAAGCCCTGGTTGGAGCCGAGGTAGAT
>JBAVJE010000342.1:0-3179 GCA_049687615.1 Salinimicrobium sp.
GTGGAAGTCTCTACAGGTATGGCTATATACAAAGACAAAGTTTTTAAGGCTTTATGAAGGGAAGATTCTACCTCATCCTGTTGCTGCTTGATCTTTAAAATTTCAGCTTTTAATACCTCTTCTGAAGCAGCTAGCGCTGCGCCGTATCTTACCAGAGATTCCATTTCCTGTAATCTCTCCTCCAAAGCATCTTCTTTAGATATTAAAAGAGCCTTTTTCTCCCGAAGCTCTAAGATTCCGAAGTAATATTTATTGATCATCTTCTTAATTTCATAAAGACTCACTTTCACTTGTTGCGACCGGGAAAGTAATTCTGCCCTTATAAGCTCTTTTTTGGCATCGATCTTTCCTCCATTAAATATCAATTGTTCAACATCCAGACTTGCCCTATACTGGTCTTTGTCTACAGAATTGATAGTTTGTCCGTCAAATTTTAACGGAATTTCTATAACGTCAGACTGGTAAGTTGCTTTCCCGTTTAATTCTATTTTAGGGAGGTAATCTTTTTGGATCACTTCAATTTCATGGGCAGTCTTCTCTTCCAGTAAAGATATTTGACTGGCTAAAGGGTAATTTTCTTCTGCAAGATCGTAGCATTCCTGGAGAGAAAGGATCCCCTGGGCTGATGTTACTGAACTTATCAAAAGCAAAAATAAAATGCTTGTAACTTTCATTCTTTTACTTCTAAATAATTGATAATGATTTGAGTGATTTCTTCTTTTCTTTCCTCCATCAAAATTTTATAGGTCTTATCATTGATTTTCAGAAATCCCTTTAATAAAGGAGCGGCTAAAAACGGAAAGATGTTAAGTGATAATAGGTGAATAAAGAGCTGTTCGGCTTTAATAGGTCTTATTTTTCCATCCCGCGCTTCCCTTTCCACCTGAACCTTAAATTTTCGGAAATCTGGAAACCCTTTTTTTGACTGGAGAACGCTTATAAAATTAGAATCACGATTTAATTCCTGAATGATAAAGTTGGGGAGATACGGGTGCTTTTGAATAAAATCAATATAGCTGTGAGTAAATTGTTTGATTTTCTCGAAAAGAGGTATGTCATCATTCACCACTCTGTTAATCTCAGGAGCAATAATTGAAAAAGCTTTGATGAAGACGGCTTCAAACAAAAAGCGTTTGCTGCGGAAGTAATAATGAAGCATCGCCTTATTTATTCCCGCCTCGTTAGCAATTTCCTGCATTCTGGCACCATCCATTCCCTTGCGCTGAAACACCTTTTCGGCGGCACTCAAAATGTGATCTTCTGTTTTATCGTCTTTCATGCCTTAGTAATCAGATTCAACCACCTAGTTTAACCAAATGGTTGACAAATATAAATTAAATATTTGATTCTGGGGTTTAAGATTTTGAAATTTGGGTTCGGGTGTTTCTAATTACAATAGCTACTGGCCTGTAACCTGGTATGAGTATTGAAAAATGGAAGTTTTCCATCCCCTTTTCCGTAAAGAATTATAGAAGCAAATTATTGGCAAGCAAATTCCTTACAAAAACTAAAGATTACGTAAACAACTGCTCGAGAACAGTCTTTAAAAAACTATACAAAGATTTGTTGCGTGTTTAGACGGTACCTTGTCTACTAGTCAAGGGATGACAAAAAAAGAAGATCTTATGTTTACAGAGTAATTTAAAATCTACTCTTGAAGAATTCCTGCGAAAAAAAATCTATCCAAAAAAACTCATTTTTGGATATCCAGGAAAGCAAAAATTTTTACTTTTCTCAATACTGAAAAAAGGCATTTTTTATTCATTTTTTTCGACAGCCACCCTGAATTCTTCTCTAAGGGAAATAGCTTCTCCCTCGTAATTAAAACCTTCCAGCACAATTTCAAAGATGCCATCAACATCTGAGGTATAGAATTCAATTGTTTTTTCCTTGTCCTCTTCCGTAAAATTTAACTGCGGCAGCCACAGCAACTGATATCTAAAATCGGGGATTTGGACATTCAGGTTTTCCTCCTCGTAGTCTTGTTTAAAATACTTCTTCTCGACCTCAGCCAGATTCAGTTGAAGATTCTTGGTAAAAGGCTTTTTATAATCCTTATTATATTCTCCATCAATTGTCTCTACCAGGACAGCTCCCTGAAAAACCTGAGGCCCTATAAAGAGTTTTTCCCTGATGATGGAGATCTTATCAATCCTTCCGGAATTCATATATGCTAAATCATCATGATCCTGAATGAACACACCATCAATAACAACTAAAGGATCTAATGCCAGGTGGAGATAATTTTCAATTCCTCTCACTTTGAAATGCATTTTTCCTTCACTGTCTTTCTTAATCCAGGAGGAATTAATAATTTCTACAAAGGTCTCGGGTACTGTATTGAATCTTTTATAATCGTCCAGCTTATAGGCCTGTACGAGTTTTTTGTAACCCGGCTCTTTTTGAACTACCGGTTGAAGGCTATCCGGTTTGACACTAAAAAATGCGTTTTCTATTTGGTTATAAACGCTACGCTCCAAAATGGCTTTTTCCATTTGAGGCGAAAGATAAAAGCTTCCGAAGTCAAGCTGAGCAACAGCAATAGGCCTGTGTTTATTCAATTTAACTTCAAACTCTTCTTTCTCTGTTCCCAAAACTTCAATGATGGCCTCGCTGGAACGAATATCTTTTTCAAGATTAAAATAAAACTTTCCTTTATCATCGGTAGCTGCTATTATGGGTAAAGCATTTTCTGAAGGCAAAGAGAGAGCCACTTTTATGCCGTCTAATTTCCTTTCGGAATTATTTTTACCCACTATCTCCCCTTCAATAAGATGTCCGCGAAGTTCCGGTAGAAATACAGAATCTCTTGACTCTTGAGAGGCCCGTTCTTGAGAAACCCCAAAGGAGTGGGAAGTTTTATTCATTCCCGTAGAGAGACCGTCAAGCTTTCTAACCGAAAGTGAATATTTACCACGCCAGGTTTTTTCACCGAGTTCTTTTACTCTTAAAACCACTTTTTCTCGTGTTCCAAAAACTTGTTTAAAAAGTTCGAGAGAAGCAGACTCTTTTTTCTGTGTCTCACCAACAGCTTGTGGTTGAGAGAGCTCGCCCTTTATTGGTTCTAGCAGGTTTTTTTGGCGGGATTGGTAAGGATTAATAATGGTAATATCGGCTTCATAAAAATTATCCCTCCAGTTTTTCATCCAGTTGGTATAGGATATGAGCTTATAATTTCC
>JBAVJE010000343.1:0-3765 GCA_049687615.1 Salinimicrobium sp.
GTACATCCACAAGAGCTGGAAGCGTTAGTTATCACCAAAGGAGCTTTTCCTGTATTAGTGAAAGTGAAAACATGTTCCTGAGGAGTACCTTTTTCAATGGTTCCGAAGTCAAACTCGGTTTCAGTGAAACTCATCTCGGGATAATAAACCTCTTGTGCATCGCGCACGGCTGCTTCCTCTACATTTTCAGCTTTCACTTTGTTGGCAGCATCCTCTTTGCAGGAGGTAAAGGTCATTGCAGCGATGGCCGCCAAGAATAAGATTCCTTTTTTCATGATTTACAATTTATGGTTAAAGATGATAAAATTAAGAAAAATTACAGGACTACATAAGACCCCTGCCCATTTTGTTTAGTTTGCCACCCTCTTGGTACTCTTTTGAGAGTTTATCGAGGATTCCGTTAATAAAAATACTGCTTTTTGGGGTACTGTACTCTTTGGCAATTTCTAAATATTCGTTAATAGTCACCTTTACGGGAATAGAAGGAAACTTAAGGAACTCACAAATGGCCATTTTGATAAGAATTCTGTCAAGGTCGGCTATCCTCTCCTTATCCCAATTTGGGGTTTTGCCCTCCATTTCTTCGGAAAGCTTCTCGTCGTTAAGTAAGGTCTTCCTAAAAAGCTCTATGGCATATTCCTTATCATCGGCACTCTTAAACAATCTGGTAAGAGCTGTTTGTTTTCCGGCTTTTGCCTTCTGAAGCATCTTTACAATCGCTGTATTTACAAGTGGCAGATCATCGACCCAGGTGATTTTTTTATCTTCCAGATAATCATACAACTTTTCATTTGGCGCAATCACTTTCTTGAAAATATCGAGGATGAAATTTTTGTCTTCCTCAAAAGTTCCGGTTCTGGAAACCATGTAAGAAGAATAAATTTCACTCTCCCTTATCTCTTTCCAAAGCACCTCAACGTATTCATCATCATTTTTCCAGTTTCTCAACTTCCTGGCTTCCAAAGCATTTCTAAGGCTTTCATTCTCCTCCAGGAGGGCAACTACCTGGTTTTCTACAAATCTCCGGTTTGGATCAACCTCATCTTCAGAAGGTAGGTGTTTGTGCTGAGCTTTCTCCATGTAATTGGCTGCATTCTCCTTAATCTCTACAAAAAGATCCAGTAGTAAAAGATACAGGTCATACATTTCATCCATGCTCTTCAAAAGAAATTTTTCCTCTGAGGCGAGACTGTCATTTTCACTTTGCGAATAGGCGTACAAAGACTGCATTACTTTAACTCTGATGTGTCTTCTGGTCAACATAGCTGTAAAAGAACTTTAAAAAATTAGGGCGAAAGATTTCTCCCTTTCGCCCTGCAAAAATACTATTAAATTAAAAACCTCTGAACTTATCTCTGGTTTTTTCTGTCGTTGATTCGTTGTTGCGCAACCTGCAATGCCGCTTCGTGAGTCGAGATGCCACTAAGATCGGCCTTATTGAGAATCTCAAGAGTTGTATTATAGATATTCTCTGTCTTCTCCATGATCTCTTTTTTGCCGTAGCCTTCAAGCTCTGCGTAAACATTGATAATTCCTCCCGCGTTGATAAGGAAATCTGGGGCATATACGATACCTTTTTCTCTAAGGATCAATCCATGTTTGCGGTCATCGGCCAATTGATTATTGGCAGCACCCGCAATTATTGTCGCTTTAAGGCGCTCGATGGTCTCATCATTTACAGTCGCACCAAGGGCACAAGGAGCATAAATATCAACATTGGCAGAATAAACATCTTCCCCTTCAAAAATTTTGGTATTGTACCTGCTGCTCACCTCCTGGAGGCGATCTTTATTTAGATCGCTAATGAAAACCTGGGCTCCTTCTTTGGCAAGATATTCTACAAGCACTTCTCCCACATGACCAATTCCCTGCACCAGTACAGATTTACCTTGAAGATTATCTGAACCATACTTATATTTCGCGGCAGCTTTCATTCCCATAAAAACTCCATATGCGGTTACAGGCGAAGGATTGCCGGCACCACCTTTATCTTCAGAAATACCGGTTACATATGGCGTCACCTCTCTAACGGTGTCCATATCGGCTGTTTCCATACCTACATCTTCGGCAGTAATGTATTTACCGCTCAAAGAATTCACAAATTCTCCGAAACGTCTCATCAATGCAGGTGTCTTTTGAGTTTTAGCATCACCAATGATCACGGCTTTACCACCCCCAAGATTCAAACCTGTAACGGCACTTTTGAAGGTCATTCCACGGGAAAGCCTTAGCACATCATTAAGGGCATCCCATTCACTGCTGTAGTTCCACATTCTTGTACCACCTAAGGCAGGGCCCAAAACTGTACTGTGAATACCAATAATTGCCTTTAATCCTGTATCTTTGTCGTTACAAAAAACCACTTGTTCGTGGTCATCAAAGGAAAGCTGCCCAAAGACCGGAGCGGCTTTTTTAAGTTCGTTTGCTTTGAGAACATCCACTGTCATAAGAATTTTGAATAAAAGTTTAATTTTCGTTTTCGAAAATGTTTATAAGCAAAAATAATTAATATTTCATCTTAAACACCTTTTTCCTACACAAAATTAGGAAATCGATAATTTTTTCGGTTTAGCTACTATGAAAGAACTGAGACACGTAAATAAATACTTCCTTAAATATAAATGGCGCCTCATTTTGGGGTTCTTTATTACCATAGTAGCCAGGGTTTTTGCCCTTTTTACACCCCGCCTCATTAGAGAATCCACCAATGTCATAGAAAAATATGTCAACGGGGATCTGGTTTCACAAGAAGCCGTACGCTCCGCATTGATGAACAACATCCTGCTCATTCTTGGCGCTACCCTTGTGGCCGCGTTTTTTACTTTTCTAATGCGGCAGACTTTCATTGTTGTTTCCCGACATATTGAATATGATCTTAAAAATGAGATTTTTCGAAAATATGAAGATCTTTCCCTCAACTTCTATAAGAAGAATCGTACTGGAGACCTCATGAACCGAATTAGTGAGGATGTTTCAAAAGTGCGCATGTATCTTGGACCGGCGATCATGTATAGCGTTCAAACCGGAGTGCTATTTATCGTGGTGATTCCTTATATGTTCTCACAGGCACCTGAACTTACTCTTTATGCCATCACCCCCTTGCCCATCCTTTCTTTCGCGATTTACAAACTCAGCGTGGCCATTAACAAGCGCAGTACAGTGGTCCAACAATACCTGTCAAAACTTAACACTTTTACACAGGAGAGCTTCAGCGGAATCTCTGTGATCAAATCCTACGGACTGGAACCCCAAACCAATACCTCCTTTGTAACACTTTCCAATGAAAGCAAACAAAAGAATATCAACCTGGTTAAGGTGCAAGCTTTCTTTTTTCCGCTGATGGTGTTGTTGATTGGAGCCAGCAATATTCTTGTGATTTATATTGGGGGGAGAAAATTCATCAATGGCGAAATTGACAACCTAGGAATTATCGTTGAATTTTTGCTTTACGTAAACATGCTAACATGGCCGGTGGCTACTGTGGGATGGGTCACCTCCATTGTCCAGGAGGCTGAAGCTTCACAAAAAAGGATCAATGAATTTTTGAAAGAGTTACCCCAGATTCAAAACCCCAGCAATGAACCCGAAGATGTACAGGGATCAATAACTTTTAAAGATGTTACTTTCACCTACGAAGACACTAATATCACTGCCCTCAAAAATGTGAATTTTGAAGTGAAATCCGGAGAGACTTTGGCGATTATTGGGAAGACAGGCTCGGGCAAATCAACAATTCTGGAGCTTATTGGACGGCTGTATGATGTT
>JBAVJE010000344.1:0-3851 GCA_049687615.1 Salinimicrobium sp.
GTTTACTAGCTCATTGGTTCAGCCTGTTCGGACCTTCCATTTTCTTCGGAAGGGATTGGGAAGAGAAAAAGATCAAAGAACTGATGGAAAAAGAGAAAAAGAAAAGCTGGAAATAAGCATCAAAAAATGATATTTTAGACCGATGATACAATCCCTGATTATTGAAGACGAAAAACCCTCGGCAAGACGCCTGCAACGCATGCTGGAAAAGCTCGATGTGCAGGTAATCACGACCCTGGGTTCGGTAGACGAAGCCATTCAGTGGTTCCTTGAAAATGAGCATCCCGAATTGATTTTTCTGGACATTCAGCTTAGCGACGGGCTTTCATTTGAGATCTTTGAAAGCGTTGAGATTGATTGCTTTATCATCTTCACCACGGCCTACGACGAATATGCCCTGCAGGCATTCAAGCTCAACAGCGTTGATTACCTGCTAAAACCCATAGACGATGAAGAGCTTCTGGCAGCTATTGAAAAATTCAAAAGAACACGCAGCTCCTCCCCTTCCGGCTTTGACCTTAAAAACCTTAAAAATCTGCTCAACCTGCCTTCTTCAAATTACCGGAAACGTTTCAGCATTCAGGTAGGCCAGCACCTAAAACTCATGAATATTGAAGAGGTAAGCTGTTTTTATTCTGAAAATAAAGGAACTTACCTGCATACCATCCAGAACCGGAGCTACCTCTTAGATAGTAGTCTTGATAAGCTGGAACCCGAACTCGATCCTGACAAATTCTTCAGGGTGAACCGTCAATTTATTGTCAGCATTAAAGACATATCAGATATCATCACGTTTTCCAATCAACGCCTGGAGCTACAGCTACAGAACTACAATGACCAAAAGATCATTGTGAGCCGGGAACGAGTAAAAGATTTTAAAGCATGGCTGGAGTAAAATAAGGGGTCTCAAAAATGACCTTTTTGAGAGCCCTTATTTTGGTTGCTGGGAGGCTTCGCTCTTCTGAAGGCCTTCGAACCGAGTTCAGATAAAACCTGTAACTTTAAGGCTCATAATTAAAACCCTTAAAAATGAAGAAATACTTCCTTTTTTCACTCTTACTTTCAGCTTTCTTTTTTGTGAGCTGTAAAGATGAAGAAAAAGAAACCGAAGAAGAAACTAAAGTAGCCGACAACGGTGGTGCCGTTGAAGGTATCGACGTAGAAAACCGGGTGAACAATTACGCCGAAGTGGAATTGAATACCGATCTTTCTGTGCTTACCGAAAACGAACGGAAGATGATCCCCTTACTTATCGGGGTTGCAAAGATCACCGATGAACTTTTCTGGTATCAGGCTTTCGGGGGTAAAGACAGCCTTATGACCAACCTAAACGGTGCTACCGCAAAATATGCCGATATAAACTATGGCCCCTGGGATCGCCTTAACGGATTAGAACCCTTTGTGGAAGGCTACGGGGAAAAACCCAAGGCTGCTAATTTTTATCCTCTTGATATGAGTAAGGATGAATTTGAAAATGCCAATGTTCCCAATATAGAAAGTCTGTATACCTTTATAAGGAGAGATGACACCGGAAAATTGACGGCAATTTGGTACCACGAAATGTTTCCGAAGAAATTGCAAAAAGCGGCTGACCTTCTAAAACAGGCTGCAGAACTTGCCGAAGACCCGGGCCTCAAAAAATATCTCAACCTGCGCGCTGAGGCCCTCATGACAGATAAGTATTATGAGAGTGACGTAGCCTGGATGCAAATGAAAAATAACACCCTTGATATGGTGACGGGCCCAATCGAGAGCTACGAAGACAGGTTGTTTGGCTCCAAGGCCTCTTATGAGTCCTATGTGCTCGTTAAGGATAAAAAATGGAGTGAACGCCTGGCAAAATATATTGCCTTTCTGCCTATGCTACAGCAGGAACTTCCGGTGGAGGCCAAATACAAAAAAGAAGGTCCGGGAACAGATTCAGATCTCAATGCCTATGATGCCATCTATTACGCCGGAGATTCTAATGCCGGCAGCAAGACTATTGCCATCAATCTTCCAAATGACGAAAAAGTACAGAAGAAGTACGGCAGCCGCAGGTTACAGTTAAAAAATGCCATGCGCGCCAAATATGACAAAATCCTGGTGCCAATCGCCAAAGAACTTATCGTCCCCGAACAACAGGAAAACATCACTTTTGATGCTTTTTTCGCCAACACTATGTTCCACGAGGTGGCGCATGGGTTAGGGATCAAAAACACCATTACCGATAAGGGAACGGTACGCGAAGCCCTTAAGGAAAATGCTTCGGCACTGGAAGAAGGCAAGGCCGATGTGCTTGGGGTATATATGATTACCAAACTATATGACAAAGGAGAGCTAAAAGATGCTAAACTCATGGACTACTACGTGACGTTTTTGGCCAGTATTTTCCGTTCTGTAAGATTTGGAGCTTCAAGCGCCCACGGAAAAGCCAACATGGTTCGTTTTAACTATTTCAAGGACATGGGAGCCTTTAGCCAAAATGAAGACGGCCGTTATAGCGTAAATCTTGAAAAATTTAGAGAGGCTATTGATGCACTTTCAGGAGACATTCTTGTGCTTCAGGGAGAGGGAGATTATGAAGGCACCGGAAAATTGTTGAACGAAAAAGGCATTATCGGCCGGGAGCTGCAAAGCTCTTTAGACCAACTTTCTGAGAAAAAAATTCCTGTTGATGTCATTTTTAAACAAGGCACCGATGTTCTCGGCTTATAACATTCCTAAAATAACTGAACGGGACCCGGTGACGGGTCCCTTTTTTGTTGCTGTTATCTGGGTCATAATCTTTTAAATGCAATTACTTGCGCTTTTTAACATGAATTTGGTTTTTAAAATCTATCTTGGTTCATGGTATTTTTATAAAATTACCTCCCGGATAAATCTATGAGTTCAACTACAACAAGTGTTCAAAGAAAAGTGAAAAATGACCAACTGTTAATCCTCTTTTCGCTCAAGGAATTGCGTTGCGAGTACCTTAACAGCAGTGTGAGTACATATTTAGATCTCGACGGCGAATCTTCCGAAGAAAATTGCTTTTTTCAAAATTTCATACATCCCGATGATTTCACAGATTTTAACGGGCAGCTGGAACAATTAAATCCGGGTGATAAAATTTGTTCCAGGTTAAGGCTTAGGAACGGGAAAGGAAACTATAAGTATTTTTCATTTGAGAGTAGGTATTACTCTCATGAAGAAACCAACTCTCCGCTAATACTTTCAACTGCATCACAAACAGAAGATTGTCCCGAAGAGATTTGGAAAGGGCCTAAAGCCGGGTTTAACCTTGACAAAGACGAATATAATGACCTTCTAAATACATTGGATGAAGGCTTTTGTATCGTTGAACTCATCTATGATCACCGCAATCAACCTATCGATTATCTATACCTCAACTCCAATCCTGCTTTTGAAAAGCACGTAAACTTTAAAGAGGTGGCAGGTAAGACGGTTAGTGAACTTGTGAACACACCAAATCAAGATTGGCTCAGGAAGTTTGGACAGGTTGCTATTGACGGAAAGCCAACGCGGATTCAGGAATCCAGCAAAAACCTTGGTGATATTTGGCTGGACCTGTACGCCTTTAAGGTGGGCAGTCCCGAAAGCAGAAAAATAGGCATTTTATTTAGGAATATCACGAGCCAAAAACAGGCCGAAGCAGAACTCATAAAGGAGCTGCAAGCCAACCATAACGATCTTCAGGAATCCAAAGAACTGCTTCAAAATGTATTTGACAACACCAACCTCGCTATTGCGGTGCTTAAAACCGTTTATGCCGAAGACAATTCTATTGAAGACTTTGTTTTCGTAAGAGTAAACAAAGTACTGGAGGACCTGTATCTCCATGAAAATATACTTGGCGGGAAATACAC
>JBAVJE010000345.1:0-1711 GCA_049687615.1 Salinimicrobium sp.
CAGCAGAATGCTGTGGAGCATGGCAGGAAATATGGCTATGGTCCACCGGGTGTTCATGGGAATGCAGTTTGAAAAAGACGGAATTAAGTTCCAACCGGTAATTCCGAAGCAATATGGCGGCACAAAAACTTTGAATAATTTTCCTTACCGTGATGCAATCCTAAATATCGAAGTCACCGGCTATGGCAACGAGATCAAAAAGATCACCCTCGATGGAAGACCTCTCAAAAATGCCTTTTTTGACGCCTCTCTTTCAGGAGAACATAAGATCGAGATCGAGATGGCCAATAACGAGTTTGCAGGTGCTGGCGCCAATTTTGTGGAGAACAAATTCTCCCTGTCTACTCCGCAAGCACGACTTGAAAATGGCATCTTCAGCTGGAAACCTCTGGAAGGCGCACAAAAGTACCTGGTGTACAAAAACGGGGAAATCATTGAAGAAACTACCAAGGATGAGATTTCGGTATCTCCTTCCGGATTTGCAGAATTTAAAGTGAGTGCCATTGGGCCAAACGGGTTTGAGTCTTTCACCAGTGAACCGATCTGGTCTTACGATGCTTCCGCAGCAAAACAGCTGGAGATGGAGGAGTTTGCACAAAAGTCTTCCGAAGATATTGTGAATTATTCCGGCAACGGATTTGTGGAAATTTCGACGAAAAAAAACCGACTGATCTCCATAACGGTTAATGTTGAAAAGGCGGGAAAATATTTGATCGATTTCCGCTATTCCAACGGCAGCGGCCCCTGGAACACCGATAATAAAGCGGGAATTCGCAGCTTGTATGCGAACGGCGAATATGAAGGTGCCGTGGTCTATCCGCAGAGAGGAAAAGATGAATGGTCAGATTGGGGCTATTCAAATTCTTTTACCGTTGAGCTTCAAAAAGGGGAAAATCTTATGCAGCTAAAGTTTGAAGACTGGAACAATAATATGAACGTTGAAGTGAACAGGGCTATGTTAGATTTTATGCGGCTTATTCCTCTGGAAGATTAAAGAAGGGCTTAAGGTGCTAAACTGCCTCAAAGGTAAAATTAGAATGCCGGAAACGTCTATCAAAGTGTCCCTACCCACTTCGTCAAAAACGATGAACCGGCATTCATTTCTAAATAATTTTTAGGTCTTTTACGATACCTATGAGGTGCGGCGTTGTATTAGCCCCAAATTCCTCTCTTAATTCTTTCAGCCTCTTTTCTATTGCACTTTTACTGCTTGGACTGATATTTTTCTTTTTGAAAACTTCTTCGATTTGTTTCTGAGTCAATCCATTAGCGACACAATTGAGTAGATTGATCTCAAATTCATTGAGGACGAGCAAATTGTTATGCTGTAATGCCTCCTCAATTACAGGAGAATTAAAAGTTTCTCCTTCTTGCAGTCTTAAAATGGCATTTTTGAGATCTCTCATCCCATTGCGATCTTTGCACACGTAGGCATTGATATTTCCTGAATCCCAAAGAGATTTCACAATTTGAGGATGATCTTCAACGCTGTTCACCAGGACGGTTAAACCCGGATCTACTTGTTTAAGGCTGGCTATCAACTCCTGTCCCGAATTCAATTTTTGATCCCTAAAATCATTCTTGAAAGAAAGATCACAGATCAACAGGTCAAATGGTTCTCCTTCCTGCATGGCCTTTTTTGCCAAAACCCACGCCTTATCGCAATAAGAAGCATGCTCCACCTCTTCCATCTTAAGAGCAGTCAATACAC
>JBAVJE010000346.1:0-12850 GCA_049687615.1 Salinimicrobium sp.
CCTGAAGGCATTGCGACCAACGAGCTCGCAGGGGTCAAATCCTAAAATGCTATGGTAGTTCTCACTCACGAAAGAATAGTATCCCTCTTTATTAAGAATACCAATTAGGTCTGATCCTTCCTGCACCAGGGCGCGGAATTTTAGTTCGCTCTGTCGTAATTCTTCTTCCCTTTTTTTTACTTTATCAAGAGCTTCTCTTTTCTCAAAAGCATTGGTGAGATTTTGCGTAAGGCTCTTTAAAAAGCTGATCTCTTCTTTTTTCCAAAACCTTTCAAATTTACAGTCATCAAAGCCAACAAATCCATAAAGCTGATCCTGTAGGAAAATTGGCAGTAAGAGCATTGACTTAATGTCCTGTTCTAAGAAAAACTGTTTAAGCTCTCCTTCTTTTAAACAACTCAAAGTGGCCGTAAAAGGGAGGTTTTTGGTAAGGGGGGCAGTAATTTCTTCAACCTTTTTAATTGGCATGTTCTGCATTCCCGCATTATCGATCTGTGGTTTGGCAAAGTCACTACACCATTCCACTTTCTGGCTAATGAGGATTTCACCATTCACCTTGTCTGCGCCAAAATAGTACATCCTGTCGGCCTCCACGGTTTGGGCAATTACAGCAAAGGTTTCCTGTAAGGTGAAGGGATCAATTTCATTTTCCAGGAGGGAACTTACAAATGCGGCATTAACCTCTAAAAAACGGCTTTTTTCGACGATAATTTTTTCCGTCCGGCGAATTTCGGTCACATCTTTGGCTATCCCGTGTACCTCGGTGATCTGGCCGTCAAGGAACATAGGCATAAGCAAGATCTTAAGTGTATACTCCCCGTTGGCTGCCGAAACAAAATCGGCTTCAAAAGATGCAATTTTTCCGTCGAGGGCCTTGTTGAAATGCTCCAGGATCAAACCCTGGTGGTGGGATGCGCAAAACGGAAGAAAATTTGTACCAATAATTTCTTCAACAGGTAACTCGGCCAAATCGGCAAGTCCCTGGTTGGCATGAATGAAATTGCCTTCAAGGTCGAGGCGGTAAAGCCCGTCGGGATTTTGCCTGATGAAATTCTTATAGTGCTGGCGAGTGATGATTAGCTCTTCCTGCATTTCCCGTTCCCGTTCTTGTATCACTTTTTCATCAGTAACTTCTCTTACGGTATGCAGGATATATTCTACCTCTTTTGTGTCATTTTTGAGAGGTATATTTTCTGAAGTAAAATACCTGGCTTCAAACTGGTTGGTTCCCCTCACCGGAAAATCAAACCTGAACTCCTCAACCTTCTGACTTTCTCCCGTGGTCATAAGTTTATAAAAAGCCTGTGCCAAAAGATTATGGCCGCTTAATTCTCCTTCTTCTGGATTGCGGGGGAAAGCTTCGTTGGGATCCTTATTAAGCAGATCTTTATTCGTTAATCGGGAAAGTTGTAAATAGGCGGCATTGACATCTACAATTGTATATTTTCCAGAATGCTGCGGTTTTAATACCATACAAGCAAACGGCATTGCCTTGAAAATTTCTTTCCAGCTATGGTCCTTCATAGTAGGGGTAATGAAAGTTTAACCTTACTGCAATTTATGGTTTGGTTCAAAAATCAAACAGCAGTTAAGGTTTTGTTAAAGCTACGACAAATATAGCATAAAAAGCATTCAAAAAGAATTGATTTGTAGGAGGCTGGGAAAAGAATACTACGACACTTTTGTTTGGAAAAAGATTCCTAAAGAGCTCCTAAAATCCCTTTAGGAATCTTTTTTCAAACTCATTTACTTTTTTGGCACAGGGACCAGTAGTACGGGTACGTGCAGGTCTTCTATAAGGTCTTGTTCCATCTTGCCGGTGAATAACTGATAGAAAAAATTTCTTTTGTGGTGACCGGCTATAAGCAGGTCAATATGAAGCTGCTTTACTTCCTTTTTAATCATTTTTTCGGTAGGCCCTTCAAGAATTACTCCCCGGGCGTCGAGGTTTTTTTTCTGAAGATCAGCTTCAAGTTGCCTCACCAGGTTGGCTTCCTTTTTACGTTTTGCCACCCGTTTGTCCTGCACATACTGTGGCCCTGCCTCAAGACCTATAAAACTATCGGGATCCGGTTCATTGACATGTATGATCCAGATTGTGGAATTAAATGCAAGGGCTATTTCTTCGGCTTTGGCAATTAACACGGGCGCATTCTTCTCGTGGTTAATGGCTACAAGAATGTTTTTCATGATGAGTAAAATTGGTCATTTAAAGATATAAAAATTTGGCAGGCCTAAAAATGCCATTTATCAGGAATAAAAAAGCCAGTACCGGGAAATTTCGGTCCTTTTTGAAATCATTTCAGGAATAAAATTTATTTCTTCAGCAATGTTTCATTGAAAAGCTCCAGTATTCTGCGGTACTCATCTGTCCAACTGCTGGGTTCGACAAATCCATGGTTTTCCACTGGAAATACAGCCAATTCCCAATCTTCTTTCCCTAATTCGATCAATCGCTGCGCAAGCCGCACTACATCCTGGAAATGAACATTGGTGTCGGTCATGCCGTGGGCAATAAGTAAATTTCCTTCGAGACCTTCGGCAAAGTAGATGGGAGAGGAGCGCCGGTAGGCAATAGGATCATCTACAGGCTCATTGAGAATATTTGAGGTGTAGCCATGATTATAATGTGCCCAGTCTGTTACCGACCTTAAAGCGGCGCCAGATTTGAAGGTGTCGGCTTCTGTAAACATGGCCATGAGCGTAATGAAACCTCCATAGCTCCCGCCGTAAATTCCTATCCTTTCCGGGTCGATGTCTTGATCTGCAACAAGATAATGCGCCCCATCTACCTGGTCAGACAGGTCTTTACCGCCCATATGTCTGTAAATGGCAGTTCTCCAGTCGCGGCCATAGCCTGCGCTACCACGGTAATCAATGTCCAGCACGGTATATCCTAAATCGGTAAGCAAATTATGGAACATATATTCTCTATAGTAAGTAGACCACCATTTATGCACATTTTGTAGATAACCGGCACCATGAACGAAAATTACTCCTGCCCCATTTTTGGCATGTTTAGAAGGTGTATATAAACGAGCGGGTACCATAGTGCCATCTGCAGCCTTGAACTTTACCAGTTCCGGATCTCTCCAGTCGTATTTGCTGAATTCTTCTGATTGTCCCGAGGTGATTTGTTTCGCTTCGGCCTTCCCAGAAGTCTTTTTCAGGTACAATTCCCATGGTTTATTGCTATAGGAATACCTTATGGCCATATATTTTTCATTTGGAGAAAGATAAACCTCGTTGTTTCCTGAAAGTGCTGTGAGCTTTTGCATTTTTCCCCCTTTCACAGGCATCTTGTAAAAATGACGTTCCCCCGGACCTTCTTTGGAAGCAGTCAAAAACCATGATCTCTTATCCCTGGAAAGAAAAGGATCATAAACCTCAAAATCTCCCGAAGTGAGCTGGGATTTCTTCCCAGAATTGACATTGAGCAAATAAAGGTGGGAATAACCGGTTTGCTCACTTTGATAATAGATAGTTTCATTATCGGGTAGCCATCCAATGTTGCCGCCGCTAAAAGTCCAGCCAATGCCGGGACCGGCAATCCATGCCTCGTCTCGCTGCCTGTCAAGAGATGAAAGGTCGCCGGTTTTTAGATCTAAAAGGGCGATCCAACGATCTTTATTATCCCAGGAACGAATATTTATGACGGCTTTTTTTCCATCTTCAGAAAAATAAGGTCCGGAGGGAATTACTGCCCGCGGCTCTTCTTTCCATTCTTTATCTGGATAATCTTTGATATAATCGGGAAGATCTGTAATCCCGGGAAGCTTATCGGTTTTGACCATGTATACACTGTCCCTTTTAAGGTCGTAAATCGCCATTTCAATCTCACTATGGGCTCCGCCTACTTTCCGGCGGGCCGGGAGATCTACCGTATACCCTGAAGCATTTGTGTAATCCGGAACTTTTGTGTCCTTTTTGTCGTTGCTGTTGGTAAGATTGAAACTGACATATCGGGCATCTGGCGAAACCTCCAGGTTAGAAACCCTTTTCTTACCGGAATAAAAAGTGAAAGCTTCCGGATCTTTGGTCATTTCCCGGTAACTTTTGGAACTCTCCTCATCTTCCTTCCTTTCTTTTACTATCTGGAGCAGCTCAAGGTTCTCCTGCTTCAGCCATTCATCCTGCGCAGAAAGTTCTTTCTCATTTTCTTCTTTTTCCTTTCCGCTTGTGATATTCGTTAGTTTGTTAATTCGGCCGGAATCGAGATGAAGGAGAAAAGCATTCTTATCCATCACAAAACTAATTAGGTTTTCATTGGCCAGAAATTTGGGGTCGCTAATATTCTCTCCCAGGTCAAGAAGCTCCTGCTCTTTTTGTTTTTTCAAATCAAATATGAATAAGCTGCCGTTTCTGGAATAAACTTTTTTTGATCTCTTGTTGTTGAAATGGCCATACTTCGGAAGAAGTTCATTTTGTTCCTTCCATTGTACAGGAATTATTTTTTCTGTATTCTTAATATTGATTCTGTAAAGCGAATCCGACGAATTGGCTTCCGGATTATACATGAAGTAGATGTTCTCACTATTGACACCCCAGGAGATTTCTGAAGGAAAAGTCCCCATCCATAGAGGGTCCTGCATGATTTTTTCAACAGACAAAGTAGATTCTTGAGCTACACTTTGCTGCAGGCTAAGAAATGCTAGCAGCAAAAAATATATTTTGTTATTCATCTTAAAGTAGGATTTTTCTTTCCCGAAAGATAATTAAAGCCTGGGAAATAAATGCTTTATTAAAAAAATAAGGCCTGCTTTAGCAGGCCCCGATGATTTTTAATTTATTAAAATGGATCAACTTGTTTCGTAAAGGTTTTTTTGACTAGTTCGCTGGTCTTTACTGTATTTGAGCAATTTCTTTAAAGCTTTGAGTTCAAATATGCAATTTTCTATGTAGGCTTTATGTCTGATGAGGACTTCGCGACAGTTGCCATCATTGATCTGCGATAGAGCATAATTATATTTTTCGAAACTTTCTTTATGCAGCTTATAAAAGCTTTTAATGACCTTCAAGGAATCGGCACCCGCCAGCTTGTTCCACCTTCGGTCATAAGCGTTTGGTGGGAAAAAAGGTTTTTTTCCGCCATAAAAAGCGATTTCTTCTCCAAGTTCCAAGGCAAATTGATTTCTTTTATTAGATAGGCTTAGAAAGTAGTTTTCCAGAGAAGCATCAGATGTAGAGGCTACCATTTTGCGTAGCAAATTGGAGACAATTAGGTTGTCTTCAAGAAGCTGTCGGAAACTGTATTCCCGTTTGGAATGATCGCTCATTTCTCTAAACTTTAAAGAGTTGCTTTTTTATGTTTTGCCTATCAGGAGGGAAATGAAATTTACTCAAAAATTGGGGAATAACCCCCATAAATACATGGCATTAACTAAAATTTAGGAGATGATAATCAGGTACGTAAAAGGGTGGTTAAAATTTCAATTTTAACAAATTTTGGCATGTGGATTAAAAAGGGCTTCTAAAAAACAAAAGTTTTCTATATTCAATTTATTATACTTTTTTAAGAGTCTAAAATTGAAGACCTTTACCCGCGTAAAAAATCAATTCATGATCAACCTGAAAGACTACATCCGGGACATTAAAGATTTTCCAAAACCGGGAATCGTCTATAAAGATATCACTCCATTACTGCAAAGTCCGCATGCGACAAAACATACCACTCAGGCGCTATTAGATCTTTTAACCAGCAACCGAATTGATAAAGTTGTGGGAATTGAATCCCGTGGTTTTTTCTTTGCTACCCTGCTGGCCGAAAGATTGAATGCTGGTTTTGTCCCGGTGCGAAAGCCGGGGAAACTCCCATTTCAAACTCACCGCGAGAGCTATTCTCTCGAGTACGGGGAAGATGTTCTGGAAATTCATGCCGATGCCATCCAAAAAGGGGAGAGAATATTGATCCATGACGATGTGTTGGCTACAGGAGGAACGGCTGCGGCTGCCTGCAGACTTGTAGAGAAGATGGGCGGCGAGATTGTGCAGTGTAATTTTCTTATGGACCTGCAATTCTTAAATGGAAGGCAAAAACTACAATCGTACGAGGTAGCTTCGCTCTTTAGCTTTTAGTTTAGCGAATTCTTGGTCACCCATAATTTCCAGCCAATGATGGCCTTTTGAAAATTGGTCGCCTTAGCCAGGTCCAGCTGCCTTTTGCTGTAACTGGGTAGTAGTTTTTTGTTGAGTTTGGCTAGGGTCTTGAAAATGGCCTTTTTCATAATTATTCTTTTTAGGGAAGCTAAATTAGCGGTTGCATATTTGCCATGCCGATAGAAGAAATAATTCTCCTGAACATCATTGTTAGATAAAGATTATAGTCAGCGGGAAATTGCGGTTCTCCAATTGATCGATTTTGAAATTAGACCTTTTTTAATAGGTTACGACGTACTACCAGAAAAGCAATGGCCAAAAAAACAATGTTTTAAGGAGTTTGCATCATCATTCTCACCATTCTAAGATAGAAAAATTTCTTTTAGTCACAGAAATAGGGCAAAGGCCAATTTCCATCAGAACCTTTATCTTCGCAAAAAAAATTAATGAGCATAATTTACATTTTCCTGGGTTTTATTTTGTTGGTCGTGGGAGGCGAATTCCTGGTTCGTTCTTCGGTCGCGATCTCTTTTAGGCTCAATCTTTCCAGAATGGTAATAGGTTTGACCGTCGTGTCCTTTGCCACCTCTGCCCCCGAACTGCTGGTGAGCTTGCAGGCTGCCCTGGAAGGATTTTCAGATATTTCCCTGGGGAACGTAATAGGTTCTAACATTGCCAATATTGGTCTTGTTCTGGGAATTACGGCCATCATTTCCCCCTTGCTCATCGACAGGGATTTTTACCGGTTCAACTGGCCGGTAATGATGATCTTCTCTTTTGTGCTCTACTTTTTTCTTTCTTCGGAAAAATTGCTTTCCAGAACAGAGGGATTGTTACTGGTAGGAGGTATTATTCTTTATCTTATCCTCTTAATAAGACGTGCGAGACGTAAACCCGAGCTGCAGGCAGATGAGGTAGACCCAAAACTCCAGTCGGTTTCGGTTTTTAAAATGGTAATTTGGTTTCTTATTGGTGGCGGTGCTTTATATGGAGGATCTGAATTTCTTGTCAATGGAGCTGTTGACCTGGCTACCACTCTCGGGATAAGTGAACGGGTGATTTCTGTGACTATGATCGCGGTGGGTACCAGCGTTCCCGAACTTGCTGCCTCGGTTATTGCCGCACTAAAGCATGAAAAGGCGCTGTCGCTGGGAAATCTAATTGGTTCGAACATCTTCAATATAGCATCGGTTTTGGGCATCACCGCTATAGTCCAGCCAATTGTGGTAAACTCTGCGGAAACCTTGAGTAGTGATATCTTCTGGATGATGGGTATTGCTTTTGTGCTTATTCCACTCGCTTTTCTTCCGAAGAAATTTACTATGGGTCGCCTAAAAGGCTTTATTCTTTTTGCCGGGTATGTGATTTTTGTAAGTCTTGCTTTTGTAGGGTAGGTTATTTTAAGGGGGTAATTAGTCAAAAGTTTAAAATTTATTTAAAGTACCCCTATATTTTGGGAGGGGTGTATTAAAAAAATATATATTTGTACTGAAATAAAAACAACACATCAAAATGGCAACACTTAGATTTCAAGCCCTAAAGGAAACCCTTAACCGAAAACCTGTTGAAATAGAAGAAAAAGAAAGACGCTCCGAACTTTTTGGGCGGAATGTCTTTACGGAGAGCGTAATGCGACAGTTTCTTACTAAAGAAGCGTACCAGAGCGTAAAGGAGGCTAATACCACCGGAAAAAAGATCGACCGCACCATTGCCGATCATATTTCAACCGGAATGAAAGAATGGGCGATTTCTAAAGGTGCTACTCACTATACGCACTGGTTCCAGCCGTTGACAGGCAGCACAGCCGAAAAACATGATGCCTTTTTTGAAACAATAGGGGACGGACTCGCAATTGAAAAATTTGGAGGAGGTCAACTCGTACAACAGGAACCAGATGCTTCAAGTTTTCCTCACGGTGGAATAAGAAATACTTTTGAAGCTCGTGGCTACACTGCCTGGGATCCATCTTCTCCTGCTTTTATCTATGGAACAACACTTTGTATCCCGAGTGTTTTCGTTTCTTATACCGGGGAAGCTCTTGATTTTAAAACGCCGCTTTTACGTGCTCTGCAAGCCGTAGATCAGGCCGCTACCGATGTCGCCAAATATTTTGATAAAAACGTATCTAAAGTTCAGGCTACACTAGGGTGGGAGCAGGAATATTTCCTAATCGATTCTGCTCTTGCAGCTTCAAGGCCAGACCTGCAGCTTGCGGGACGAACCTTGCTGGGACATTCCCCCGCAAAAGGTCAGCAGCTGGACGATCATTATTTTGGTTCTATTCCTTCCAGAGTTCTGGCCTATATGAGAGATCTTGAAAAAGAATGTATGCTGGTAGGAGTGCCCGTAAAAACCCGACACAATGAGGTAGCACCAAACCAATTCGAGCTTGCGCCAATTTTTGAGGAAACCAATCTGGCCGTAGATCATAACTCCCTGTTGATGGATATTATGACCCGGGTGGCAGAAAGACATAATTTTGTTGTTCTTTTCCATGAAAAACCTTTCGCAGGAATCAATGGAAGCGGAAAACATAATAACTGGTCATTGAGCACAGATACCGGAGTAAACCTTTTAGGTCCTGGTTCTACCCCGATGAAAAACCTTCAGTTTTTGACCTTTTTCATCAATACGATCAAAGCGGTTTATGATAACGAAGAGCTGTTGAGGGCTTCTATCGCAAGTGCATCAAACGATTTTCGTCTTGGTGCCAATGAGGCTCCACCGGCGATTATCTCCACTTTTATAGGTTCTCAGTTGACTCAGGTGCTTGACGAACTTGAAAAAGTGACTGACGGAAAACTTTCCCCGCAGGAAAAAACCGAACTTAAGTTAAACGTCGTGGGTAAGATTCCTGAGATCCTGCTGGACAATACCGACAGAAACAGAACCTCTTCTTTTGCCTTCACCGGTAACAAGTTTGAATTTCGTGCGGTAGGTTCCACTGCAAACTGTGCGCAGCCTATGACCGTGCTTAATACGATAGTTGCTAAGCAATTGAAGGAGTTTAAGAAAGAAGTAGATGAGCTCACCAAAGGCAAAAAAATGAAAAAGGATGATGCCATTTTCAATGTCCTTAGGGAGTACATCAAACATTCGAAAAAAATCAGGTTTGAAGGAGATGGCTATTCTGAAGCATGGGAAAAAGAAGCCGGTAAAAGAGGCTTGAGCAATAATAGAAATACACCTCAAGCCCTAAAAGCTAAGGTTTCAGACAAAAGCGTTGCGCTTTTTGAAGAGATGGGGGTAATGAACCGCACCGAACTTGAAGCGCGTCACGAAATCGAGCTGGAAGATTATATCATGCGAGTGCAAATCGAGAGCCGTATTCTTGGAGATATTGCCAAGAATCACGTGATCCCAACCTCTATTCGTTACCAAAATATGCTCATTAAGAATGTTCGTGGACTTAAAGATATTTATGGTGACGACTTTAAAAAATATGCTAAGGAACAGCTCGAAATAGTAGAGGATATTTCCCTTCACATCGCGAAAATTAACTCGGGGGTGACTAATATGGTTGAAGACCGCAAAAAAGCCAATAAGATCGAAGATGTAGAAAAGAAAGCTTTTGCTTATTGCGATGAGGTAAAACTACATTTTGAAGAAATAAGGTATCACTGCGATAAATTAGAACTGCTTATTGACGACGAAATCTGGCCGTTGACAAAGTATAGAGAACTTTTATTTACCAGATAATTTCTTAAAATAATTCATCAAAGCCACATTCCAACCCGAATGTGGCTTTACTTTTATAAATAGGGGGCAAAAAAGCGATTTCTGGCTATCTTTGAACCACAAACACACAACATGAGTAAAGAGATTAGTAAAAGATATTCCGGCCGCGGAGTTTCGGCGGAAAAAGAGGATGTTCACAACGCGATCAAGAATGTCGACAAAGGCCTTTTTCCGAAGGCATTCTGTAAAATAGTGCCAGATTATCTTACCGGTGACGATGAATACTGTCTCATCATGCACGCCGATGGAGCCGGAACAAAATCCTCTTTGGCTTACATGTACTGGAAAGAAACAGGAGATCTTTCTGTATGGAAAGGAATCGCGCAGGATGCGCTCATTATGAATATAGATGATCTATTGTGTGTGGGAGCGGTAGATGATATTATGCTTTCCTCTACTATAGGTAGAAATAAAAATCTTATCCCCGGAGAAGTGATTTCGGCCATTATTAATGGAACCGAGGAGTTGCTTCAGGATCTTAAAGGCTTCGGAATAAATATCCATTCCACAGGTGGCGAAACTGCTGATGTTGGAGACCTTGTACGTACCATTATTGTAGATTCCACTGTGACAGCAAGGATGAAGCGCAGCGAGGTGATCGACAACGCGAGGATCAAACCTGGAAATGTGATCGTAGGCTTGTCTTCCTTCGGAAAAGCCACCTATGAAAAGGAATATAACGGAGGTATGGGCAGTAACGGCCTCACCTCTGCAAGACATGATGTTTTCAGTAATTATTTGGCAATTAAATACCCTGAAAGTTTTGATCCTTCTATTCCTAACGATTTGGTGTACGGTGGTTCAAAAAATTTGACCGATAAGGTTGAGGGTGCTTCTCTCGATGCCGGAAAACTTGTGCTTTCACCAACCAGAACCTATGCTCCTATTATAAAAAAGATCCTGGAGAAGTGTGCTAAAAATGACATTTTTGGAATGGTTCATTGCAGTGGGGGCGCACAAACTAAGGTTCTTCACTTCGTAGATAAAGTTCACGTCATAAAAGACAATATGTTTGAAGTACCACCGCTTTTTAAACTCATTCAGGAGGAAAGTGGTACAGACTGGAAAGAGATGTACCAGGTCTTCAACATGGGGCATCGTATGGAACTGTATGTAGACGAGTCTATTGCCCATGATATCATTGCCATCTCAAAGTCTTTTGATGTGGAAGCTCAAATAGTAGGAAGGGTTGAAGCTTCTGAAGAGAAAAAGTTGACAATAATGTCCGAAAATGGTACGTTTGCATTTTAATAGAACTTAGCTCCTCTGGTAATTCTTCTATGACGGGTTAAAGGCTAAAAGTGTTAACCAATTTTGGCGCTTAAAATAAAACCCTACAAAAAATTTCTGCCATTAGTTACTGCAATCTTATTGGTGGCCAATGTTATGGTCTACGGTTACTTTGGAGATTATGAAAGTGGGATCATGCGCTTTATAAGCATGGTTGTATTCTTCGCTTTCTTTTTGAGCCCCAGGTATTATAAAAAGAGTGCTTTAATAATTTTTGCTGTTTTTGTCTTCAACGACCTCTTACTTATTTATTATGAAGATTTCATAAATCAAAATATAGTGCTGTTTATTAGGCTGTTTGCCTATTTGTTGATGGCGAGATTAGTGCTGCCCTATCTAAAAAAAGTTAAAATACATTTGTTCGAGGGCATCTTTATAGGTGCGATCTTAATCTTAAATTTATTACTCCTTTATAGTGTACAAGGCGTTATTAATGCCGGGAAAAATGCTGGATGGCTTGGAGAATTGTTGGTCTATGGATATGGAACAGCGACTATTATTTTGGTTTGTGCAGCCTTTACTTTTTACAGTAGATATTTTGATAAAGCCTCTATTTTTTTTCTGCTTGCCGTGATTGGATTGGTGATGTCAGATTTAACGTACTTCATTGGTTTTTATTTAGAATTTTATGAATTCTATTACCTGGACAGAGTTTTCAATATTTTGGCCATTGGATTTTTCCTTCATTTTTTGTTTCTATTTAAAAGAAAAGTGGCTAGTGGTTTTTATGATAGGACATTAGAAGAAATTTGATTCCTAAATAAATTTTTAATCTTTTTTAAAACTTGCTTTTTTAAATTTTAAACCTGCTCCTCAGATCCACCAGCTTCGGCTCAATATACCTCTTGCAAAACGGTGCTTTAGGATGCTTTTTGTAGTAATTCTGAATCTCTTCCCTGGAAGCTTTAAAACTTCGGAAGGGGAGCACCTGTGTTATGATCTCTTCGGAAGACTCCTGCTTCAGTTTGTGAAGAACTGCTTCGGCTTCCGCGGCATCTTCCGCAGAAAAAGTGTAGATCGCGCTGCGGTATTTTCCGCGGAAGGAATGTGCTGAGGTGGAGCTGTGGGTGTGTAAATGTATCCTGATAAGCTGCTCTAAAAATGCCTTTTTTGAGGGGTAATGTATAATGACAGCTTCAGAGAAACTGGAAGCTGCTCCTTCTGAAGCGATATAACCCTGCTCCACCCGTTCTACGCCCGGCACTGCCTGGAAAACCGCTTCGGTACACCAATGGCAACCACCTCCCAATCCTATTTTTTTCAGTTTTGTCATGCCTCCAAAAAATAAGTCTTTTTCCGGAGAAAAAAGAATCAAGGCTGCTTGTAAAATTTTTTCCGAACAAAAATGCATTCTGAAAAATCCGTGGATTTATCGTAAATTTGCGCTTTACAAGCAGCTATTATGATCGAGAAATTGAATATTGTGAAGCAGCGTTTTGACGAGGTGAATGACCTGATCATTCAGCCCGACGTGATTGCTGATCAAAAGCGTTATATTGAACTCAACAAGGAATACAAGGAGCTGAAAAAGCTGATGGATGAGCGTGAGAAATACATGACGATCACCCAGAATATTTCGGAAGCCGAGGAAATCATTGCCGACGGCAGTGATCCTGAAATGACCGAGATGGCCAAGATGCAGATGGAGGAGGCCAAGGAGGAATTGCCTGCGTTGGAGGAGAAAATTCGTATGATGCTGGTGCCTAAAGATCCTGAAGACGCCAAG
>JBAVJE010000347.1:0-2903 GCA_049687615.1 Salinimicrobium sp.
GATACTTTCCCAGTCGTCACCAAACCGGCTTTCCAGTTTTCCAAGAAAGGAAATATCCTCAAAACCCGCATTCATCCCCTGGCCGTAAAAGGGCACTATAGCATGAGCAGCATCTCCTATAAGGGCAATCTTGTCATTATAGGTCCAGGGAAAACATTTTACCGTCACCAGGGCGCTGGTTGGATTTCGGAAGAAATCACGGGTAAGATTGGAAATCTCCTCGTGAATATCAGGAAAGTACTCAATAAAGAATGCTTCCGCAGCAGTTTCGGTGGTGATATTTTCAAAAGAATGTTTCCCTTCAAAAGGCAGAAAAAGCGTACAGGTAAAGCTCCCGTCGAGGTTTGGCATGGCGATGAGCATAAATTTATCACGCGGCCAGATGTGAAAGGAGTTTTTATCAAGCTTATGAGTACCGTCGGCATTGGCGGGAATACGCAACTCCTTATAACCAACATCTATAAAATGTTGTGAATAGTTGAACCTGCTCTGCCGCTGCATTTTATGCCTTATGCGGGAAAAAGCCCCATCGGCGCCAAAGATCAAATCAAAATCATACTCCTTCCACTCCCCTTTTTCGCTATCGCCCGTATAAAGTCTGGCTTCGGAAAGATCTACATCCCACACTTTTTCTTCAAATCTAAATTCGACACCGGCAGCTTCGGCCAGATCGATCATCTTTCGGTTCAGCACTCCCCGGGAAATCGAATAAATAGCTTCCTCTGCTTTTCCATACTTCTGAAAGTAAACCGGGTCGGACTTTACATGCATCGCCCGCTGATAGAGGGGAATTGCCAGCTTTCTAATCTCCTCCTCTATACCTGCCTCTCTGAGGGCGTTCCAGCCGCGGTTTGACATGGCCAGGTTGATGGAACGCCCCGAGAATTCGACCTTTCGAACATCGGGACGCCGGTCAAACACAGTTACTTTATGACCTTTTTGAGTAAGATGTAGCGCGAGAAGCGAGCCTACAAGTCCCGATCCTACAATGGCAATGTTTTTTAAATGCTGCATTCAGAAATATGTATGCTGACGAAAATACAAATTTAAATTGTGAAGCAGTGACCTAGTGATGTTGTGACCAAGTAATGCAGTTCAATTTCAATATTTATTGAAAGGAATTTATTGTGGATGAACCAGTGTTTGCCAAAAGGTAATGAGAATAGAATCTGGCCCTCAAACCTCTCCATTAAAATCGTTTGTTTTAAACTGGAATCATAGTGGTTTTGGGTGCCACATCACTCGTTTACTAGACCACCCCGTCACTAAATAACGGTTAAACCTCCGTTAAAGGAGAGCGATATAGTTTAAAGCTTTTGTACTTTTAAAAGATATATGGGATTTTTTTAGTTAAAGACTGAGAGAATACCACAACATCATGAAAAACAAAAACTTCTAACCAGCAGCTAAAGCTGCACAAAACCCGATTTATGAGAGACCTAGTATGGCTAATTATCGTTTTATTGATCATTGGATGGCTGATAGGCTATTTCGCTTTTCCTGATCTTGGCAGTATCATACATATCCTTATTGTGATTGCTGTGATTTTAATCATTTACAAGTTGCTTACCGGAAGAAGCCTATAAAATGACCTTAAGACTGCTTCTGTTGCCGACGAGTTCTGAATCTACCCCTTTAGGATGGTTTCTTAATTTTTCTCCGGCATTGGGAGCAGTTTTCTTATTTTAATCCTACCGTGAAGCACTAAAACTAATCCTATGTGGAATTTAGAAGGCCAGACGGCCGTAATTACGGGAGGCTCAAAGGGAATTGGAAGGGCCACCGTAGAAGAGTTTCTGAAGCTGGGAGCTAAGGTATTATTCACTGCCAGAAATGCCGAAGATATAGATCGCCTGCAGGATGAGCTTTTGGCAAAAGGACATAAAGTTAAAGGTATGGTGGCTGATGTCACCAAACCCGAAGACCGAAAGAAGGTTGCAGACTATGTGAACAATACCTGGAATTCCCTTAATATCCTGGTGAATAATGCCGGGATCAATATTAGGAAAACGGCTTTGGAAATTTCTGAAGAAGAATATCAAAAAATACTGGATATCAATTTGATTGCACCTTTTGCACTCGCAAAAGAATTACACCCCTTTCTTAAGGCATCGAAAAATGCCAAAATCATTAATGTTTCTTCGGCTGCAGCTACACAAGATGTAGGTACGGGCACTCCTTACGCTATGTCTAAAGCCGGATTGCTGCAACAAACCCGAAGTCTCGCCGTAGAATGGGCAAAAGATAAAATTCGGGTCAATGCGGTTTCCCCCTGGTTCACGCATACTCCTTTGACCGACGGACTTTTAGGACAGGAAGAAAGAATGAGACCTATCCTGAAAGCAACACCCCTGGGCCGAGTCGCTCAGCCCAGAGAAATGGCTTCAATAATCGCATTTTTGGCTATGGATAAGTCCTCCTATATTACCGGACAAAATATAGTTGCTGATGGAGGAATGAGTGTGAAAGCGATTTGAATGTAGAAGAGCTATTGGCTGGTGGATCTTGGCTGTTAGCCTGACTTAAGAGTAGAATGTCACGCTGAGCCTGCCTACCGGCAGGTAGGCCCGACCGCTTTCCTAACTACAAGAATAATAGTAGAGTTAAGAGTAGCAGGAGGAAAAGTCGAAGCGCTTTTGATTCCTCATTTAATCGCAACCATGAAGTTATATTACGTCTACATTTTGGAGTGTTCAGATAAAAGTTTCTATACAGGTTTCACCTCCAACCTGGAGAAAAGGCTATATGATCACCAAAGTGGATATGATGAAGATGCCTATACCTTTAATCGAAGACCATTAACATTAAAATGGTTCGAAACCTTTACAGATCCAAATCAGGCGATAATTGTAGAAAAGCAAATAAAAGGCTGGAGCCGAAGGAAAAAAATGGCATTAATACAA
>JBAVJE010000348.1:0-7116 GCA_049687615.1 Salinimicrobium sp.
GTATTGGTTTGGGTGTAGGCTGCTGCTGAGAGAAGCAAAAATATGATCAAAACTCGCATAAATTCTTTTTAGGCCGTAAAATAGGAAATTCCTTTTGAAGCTGTGGTTACAGCGCCCGGTTTGGGAAGGTAAGACTATTCTTACTGATTTTAAAAAAATGTTAAATTTTTGATGTTCCCACATTCTCTTATACAGTAATGTATGATACCTGTTACGGCTTTATTAAAAATGAGACGCAAGTTTAAAACTTCAGTTTTTCCTGCTATATTTGCTTTTCACGGAATTCTGAACGTCCACTATGCTTATAGCCATACTCTCAGGTTTTATCTTTTCTATACTCCTGGTTTTCGCCGGGAAATTAATCAAGGGAAAACTTGCGGTACTTTGTTCTCTTGTTCCACTAGGTTTATTTGTCTATTTTTTCTCTTTTATCGGGCGAGTTTCCGAAGGTGAAATCCTATTTGAAGCTCATGAATGGGTGCCATCACTTGGGCTCAATCTCAACTTTAGCCTCGATGGACTCTCTCTTTTGTTTAGCCTTCTTATTACCGGGATAGGATTTTTGGTGTTCGCGTATACCGCATCTTATCTCAAGGGGCATCATTATCTGGACAGGTTTTATGGCTATTTGGGAATGTTTATGGGCTCTATGCTTGGGCTGGTGCTTAGTGATAATCTGCTTTCCATGTTCCTTTTTTGGGAGCTTACCAGTATATCTTCTTTCTTTCTCATTGGCTTTAATAATAACAGTAAAGCCTCGAGGAAATCGGCTATTCAGGCTTTGGCGATCACCGGCGCTGGGGGCTTCTTCCTGCTGGCCGGCTCGTTATTGCTGGGTAGTGTTGCGGGAACCTACAGCATTAGCGAAATGATAGGCCAGAGCGAGGTTATTGTTCAAAGCTCAAATTATTTGTGGATCGTCCTGCTTATTTTTGGAGCGGCTTTTACAAAATCGGCGCAGTTCCCTTTCCATTTCTGGCTTCCGGGAGCGATGAAGGCGCCAACGCCTGTTTCCACTTATCTGCATTCCGCAACTATGGTAAAAGCAGGAGTTTACCTGCTGTTGAGGTTTACCCCAATTCTTGGAAATCAGGAGCTGTGGAATACCACCTTGATCATTGTAGGAGGCGTTACTATGGTTTATTCTGCAGTACATACCATTTTTAGGACAGACTTGAAAGGCGTGCTGGCTTATTCAACGATATCTGTGCTTGGGGTGTTGGTTTTTCTCATTGGATTGGGAAATGAATTTGCCCTTACGGCGGCAGCTATCTATATTATTGTTCACGCTCTTTATAAGGCCACCTTATTTCTCGTTACCGGAATTATAGATCACGAGACCGGCACCAGGAATGTAACGGTTTTGAGAGGTCTAAAAAAAGTGATGTGGCCCGTGGCTCTTGCAGGTTTTCTCGCGGCACTTTCAAGTGGGGGTATACCGCCAACTGTTGGTTTCCTTGGAAAAGATCTTATCTATGAAGCTACTCTGGATATGGGAGACTGGGCAGTCATTATAACCATTGTGGCTATCGCGACTAATATTTTAGTCCTATACGCGGGGTTCGTAGCAGGAATTAAGCCTTTTATGGGAGAATTGCCCGAAGAATATTCAAAAGTTCATATGCCGGATTTCCTTATGTGGGGACCACCAATGCTGTTGGCGATTTTAGGCATTGTCGTAGGGATCTTTCCAGGAATCATTGATGAGACTATTATTAAACCGGTAGTCCTGGCTGTTGGAGGCGAGGCTAACCTCCATCTTAAGATCTGGCACGGCTTTACAGAAATCCTTGGCTTGAGTGCCATCACCCTCATTTTTGGGATAGGACTTTATTTTGTGATAAAACCTTCAAGGAGAAAGGAAAACGCTATGGCCAGGCTGGAATTTATTTCACCCAGAAATATTTTACTGACACTTAGTGCAGCATTTACCACATTTTCCAACTGGTGGACAAAGATCTTCCAAAATGGCTTTTTACGGAACTATGTTTCCACCATTATTCTTTTTTTGGTAGTATTGACAGGTTATTCCCTATTTAGCGGACAGGAAGGATTTTCTATAGATTTTTCGTCTTTCAAGACAATGACCTATTATGAAATGATCATCATGGGTATCATGTTTCTTGCATTATTTTTCGTGGTAGGAGCGAAATCCAGGCTTACTGCCGTAGTGGCAATGGGAGTTGTGGGTTATGCAATATGTCTCATGTTTGTGATTTACAGCGCTCCAGATTTGGCTATGACACAATTTTCAATTGATACACTCACCGTAATCCTTTTTGTGCTGGTGCTTTCAAGTCTTCCAAAATACCTTTCGGTTTCAGATTATAAGATGAGGGCTATTGATGGTGTGTTGTCGCTCTCCTTTGGGTTACTCATTACCCTTATTGCTCTTGAGGTTCTTGGAGAGCCGGTGAACAAGGAGATAAGTAACTATTATGCACATAACGCCTATTTGCTTGCTAAAGGGAAGAATGTGGTGAATGTGATCCTCGTGGACTTTAGGGGGGCTGATACCTTGATAGAGATTTCGGTACTTACCGTGGCGGCTTTAGGGGTGTTCAGCTTGTTGAAACTGAGGTTAAGAAGGGCCGATAGAGAATTAAAAGATTAAAAAATATAGGATGAAAACCATCATTTTAAGAACCGCGTCAAACTACATGCTGCCCTTGCTGCTTGTATTTTCGGTGTTTATATTGCTACGGGGGCATTACCTGCCCGGGGGTGGCTTTGTGGGCGGTCTTATTGCCTCCATTGCTTTTGTGCTCCATTCTTTTGCCAATGGCCTTGGCAACACCAAAGACCTGTTGAAGATTCACCCCGGTTTCCTGATGCCTACCGGTCTTGGGATCGCCTTTTTAAGCGGATTGGTGCCTATGCTTTTTAAGCAACATCCTTTTATGACAGGTACCTGGTTTTTTCATCACCTGCCGGTGCTTGGAAACGTGGGGACCGCGATGTTCTTTGATATTGGGGTTTATCTTGTGGTCATAGGAGTAACGTTAACAATAATATTTACCATTTCTGAATCTACATAACTATGGAAATTCTTTTGGGAGTAATGGTTGGAACGCTTTACGCAGCCGGGATCTATATGGTCCTGAGGCGTAGCCTTGTGAAGTTGATCATTGGGATCATTCTTTTGGGCAATGGTGCCAACCTGCTAATTTTTTTACTGGGAAGGATTGCTAAGGGTCATCCTCCCATCATTCCCGAAGATTCCAATGTTTTCCTGCAAGCCTATTCAGATCCACTCCCCCAGGCGCTTATCCTTACTGCGATCGTGATTAGTTTTGGGTTGCAGTCTTTCGCCATTATCCTTGTAAAAAGGGCTCATAAAGTGGTGAAAACAGATGATTTAGATGAAATGAACGCAACAGACGAATACTCATGAGCGAACAGTTAGTTATATACCCCCTATTACTACAAATGTTTCTGGCCATTGTGCTCATGTTTTCCTGGAGTAGAATAAACTGGCAAAAAACTATTAGTATTGTCGGGAGCATTGCAAATTTAGGTGTTGCCATCTGGCTTTTTACCACCGTTTGGAAATATGGAACCCAGACGTTACAGGCAGGTAACTGGCCCGCTCCATTTGGAATTACCTTTGCTGTAGATACTTTTTCGGCTACACTGGTATTGCTTACTGCTTTTGCAGGCTTGGCCGTCTCCAGTTTTTCAGCGGGGTCGGTAATTCCGGCAAGGTTGAAATTCGGGTTTTTTCCCATCTTTCATTTCTTGCTTTTAGGCTTAAACGGATCTTTTATTACAGGGGACATTTTCAACCTTTACGTGTGGTTTGAGATCATTATCATTACATCTTTCGCGTTACTCACCATTGGAGGAGAAAAAGCGCAATTGGAAGGAGCCGTAAAATATTTTACTCTTAATATAATTGCATCTATAATATTTTTGACGGCTATTGCCGTACTCTACGGCCTTACAGGTAGCCTCAACATGGCCGACCTCGCCGGCAAGGTGGCGGCAGTAGAGAATAGAACTCTGGTGGAGGTGAATGCTTTGCTTTTCCTTGTTGGTTTCGGAATCAAATCTGCAGTTTTTCCACTTTACTTTTGGTTGCCGGCCTCCTATCATACCCCTCCGTCGGCTGTTTCGGCAATTTTTGGTGGTTTGCTTACAAAAGTGGGGGTCTATGCCTTGATAAGAGTGTTTACGCTCATTTTTGAGGTGAATTTGCTCCTTGAAAATGTGCTTTTAGCTATTGCTGTTCTTACTCTGTTCTCGGGTGCTATTGGCGCCCTCGTACAAAATAATATTCGAAAAGTGTTTTCATACCTGGTGATATGTCATATAGGATATATGATTGCAGGTTTGGGAATGATGACCAAGGTGGCCCTTACGGGAGTAATATTTTATCTTATTCATGACATCATTGTAAAGACCAATCTGTTCATGGTTACCGGTGTTATTTATAAAATCAAAGCCACACATAGTATGAGGAAATTGGGTGATTTTTACGCCAATTATCCAAAATTAAGCCTATTGTTCGCTATTCCGCTTTTTTCGGTGGTAGGTATCCCGCCACTATCTGGATTCTGGCCAAAGCTTTCGTTGATTGGTGCCGGTTGGGCGACCGAAAATTATTTGATTATAGGCGCTATTATTTTTGCCAGCTTTATCACCCTTGTGGTGGTGGTTAAATTATGGTCAGAGGTGTTTTGGAAAAAGGGAGAAGAGATTAAAAAGCCGAAAAATTTTCCGTATTTTCAGAAGTTGACGAGTGTCAAGAAAACACAGATAATAGCCCCCATAATATTTTTGTCCCTTATTACGCTTTACATTGGTTTTGGCGCCGAGAATATCCAAAAACTAGCCTCCAGGATAGCTTTCGAGCTCATGGATAATAAGGAATACATCAAAGCAGTGTTACAGAGATAGAAAATAACAGAAGATGAAAAACCGATTCTTAGCCAACATATTACTCACTTTTGCCTGGGTCGCTCTTACCGGTGGTTTAGTCTTTAGTAATGTTGTCTTCGGATTTTTTCTTAGTTATTTCATTCTATGGGTGATTACCCGAGGAAGCGGAAAGGCACGCTATTTTAAGATGGTGCCTAGGGTGATTTCTTTCTTTTTCTTTTTTCTAAAGGAGCTCGTAAAAGCAAATCTTCAGGTAGCCTGGGAAATGGGAACCCCCAAGTTCTTTATGACACCGGGAATAGTTGGAGTACCGCTTGATATTAATTCAGATAGCCAGATAACCATGCTGGCAAACCTTATTACACTCACGCCGGGAACGCTAAGTTTGGATGTTTCTGAGGATAAGAAAACCCTTTATGTCTTTTCCATGTACATTACTAACAGGGAGGATTTTATCAAGAGTATCAAAGAAGGATTTGAAAAACGCATTAAGGACCTCTATTCATGACATTGAACGACTTTTTATATTACGTAATCCTGCCAATTCTTTCGCTTTCGATTTTGATGGTGTTTTTCCGCTTTTTCAAGGGGCCCACCATTTCAGACCGGGTAGTGGCTGTGGACCTTCTGGTGACCATCGGGATTGGAATTATTGCGGTGTATAGTATTATGGCCCATCAACACACTTTCCTCGATATCGCGCTCATACTCGCGCTTATTGGGTTTTTGGCCACCGTGGCATATTCTTTCTACATCCAAAAAAGAAAAAAGAAATGACATCAATTATAGTCGGCATACTGGCATCTTTAGGTAGCCTTTTTATTCTTCTTGCTGCGGTGGGAATTTTAAGGATGCCCGATACTTATCTTAGGATGGCCGTAACCACCAAGGCAGCAACTCTTGGAATAGGCCTTATTCTTATTGCTGCAGCTGTACACTTTGGAGACTTTTCTACCACAACCAGGGTAATTGCCATAATTGTCTTTATCCTACTTACAGCGCCCGTGGGCGCGCATTTAATTGGTAAGGCAGCCTATTTTACGGGCAATAAGCTTTGGGAAAAATCTGTAATGGATGATCTTAAAGGAAAGTATCGTAAAACCGGAAGAAAGATCACCCCTCCACGTAATCTTTATGAGGAAGGGGAATGGGAAGAGGACGATTCTAATCTTCCACCCTATTCTTAGGGTCCCGGTCCAGCTTTTTATTAATTAGATTGTCAACAGCGCCAAAAATGACATTTACAAAAATGATCATTACGGTGAGTACGGCTAGTTCTTCATAAAACCCAACTGCGGCCAAACAACCGGCGCCTGCACTGCACCATATGGTGGCAGCTGTGGTGAGGCCTCTAACCGTAGTGCCTTTGTGCAAGATGACCCCGGCTCCAATAAAGCCTATTCCTGTGACTACCTGCCCCAGTACCCGGGTAATATCAACCCCGGGAGCCTCCCTAAACTGTACTGAGATCACTACAAAGACGGCGGCTCCCAGAGCGACCAAAGCATTGGTCTTTAAGCCGGCGTTCTTGTTCCGTATTTCGCGTTCGATCCCTATTAATACACCCGACAGCAAAGCGGCCGAAACACGCAAGAAAAATTCCCATATTTCCATAATCCTGAAATTATACCTTTAGGTGCTATGAAAAGGCTTCCTATAAATGTAATAAAAAGGTTAAAGTTTGGAAAACAACAGAGCGCCTTTCTCCAGGCTCCAAAAATTCCTTTATTGATTCCTCTTCTAACGACTAATGAGGTTTAAGAAGAAATTAAAAGATCTTTGATTCCAGCAATAACATGCAAAGCCACAGTTCTGAGATTTCTCCTTCGGTTACTTGCTCAATAACTTTGCATAAAGTTTTGAAGGTGGTGGGGTGGTCTAATTCAGGAATAGCCGAAATTCATTGTCTATTTCTTCCGAATGTAAACCTTCTGTAAGGCTAAAAACGTGTTGGTCAATGCCATTGGTTTTGGAGGAAAAGTGATCTTTCTAATGCTAAGCCTTCCGTAGCAAGAAAAAATTCAAGCTAAGTCCGGCGAACCACGGCTTTTTATCTAATTTTGAGTTTACACATATTCATGCGAAAAATATATTCGGACAAAAGAAGCAGCCGGAGACAATAGATGCTGAACAATCTAAATTTCAGAATCTTGGGGAGAAGCCCGGGTGGTCAAGACCGGGACACGTATTAAAGAGAAATTTTGTCGCCCCGGCTCGAAAATTAAAGGTTTAGGC
>JBAVJE010000349.1:0-3251 GCA_049687615.1 Salinimicrobium sp.
GGTAGAATATAGACAGTTTCGTCAAAACCGGTATAGGCATTAAGGTCAGCTCCAAATTTGACTCCTATGCTTTGCAGGTAATCTACGAGTTCGTTTTTTTTGAAATTTTCGGTTCCGTTGAAATTCATGTGTTCCATGAAGTGGGCAAGACCCTGTTGATTATCTTCTTCCAGAATAGAACCGGCATTGATCGCCAACCTCAATTCAAGTTTGTCTTCGGGTTTTCCGTTGTTTCTAATGTAATAGGTGAGGCCGTTGTCCAGAACCCCGATTTTCACGTTAGGATCATTTGGGATTTGGGAAGTTGTTTTTTGTTCCTGAGCATCAATATTGCTGAAGGGGAAGCAAAGGAATGCGAAAAGAGAACCAATAATAATTTTTTTCATCAATGGTTTTGTTAAAAGATTAATAGTGTCTCAATATAAAACAATTATCATTATTTCAACTAAGTGATTAGGTAAAAAAAAAGAGGGACTAAAATCCCTCTTTTTTAAAACTGCTCCATTTGGAGTAGAATTACCCCTGTTTTTTTGCCTTGATCATGGCCTCCAGTTGATCCCACATTTCCTCCGGAATCGCTTCCAGGAGATTGAATTGTCCTGCCCCTTTCAGCCATTCACCACCATCGATAGTGATTACTTCACCGTTGACATAAGCTGAAAAATCTGAAACCAGATAGGCGGCCAGATTCGCCAGCTCTTGATGTTCTCCAACGCGTTTCAAGGGAACTTTTTTGGATAAATCAAACTTCTCTTTCAGGTCGCCGGGCAACAACCTGTCCCAGGCGCCTTTGGTTGGGAAGGGTCCCGGGGCAATAGCATTGAACCTGATGCCGTATTTAGCCCATTCTACTGCCAGAGATCTGGTCATGGCAAGTACTCCGGCTTTTGCCGTTGCACTCGGCACTACGTAAGCCGATCCTGTCCAGGCATAAGTCGTTACGATGTTCAATACCGTTTTGTTCTTTTCACCCTTGTCAATCCAGTGTTTACCAAAAGCCAGCGTACAGTTCTTGCTGCCCTTCAACACAATATCGATAATGGTATCAAAAGCATTGGCACTCAACCTTTCGGTAGGAGAGATGAAGTTCCCTGCCGCATTATTCAGCAAAATATCTACTGTTCCAAATTCATCCAGAGTTTGCTGCAGCATTTTTTCAACCTGTTCATAGTGTCTAACATCACATTGCACAGGAAGGCATTTTCCACCTGTCTCCTGTTCAAGTTCTTTGGCGGTATTCTGAAGTTTTTCCAGATTTCTGGAGGTAATAGCAACATTGGCCCCCAATTCCAGAAAATATTTAGTCATTGCTTTACCGAGACCGCTACCGCCTCCGGTAACTACAATGTTTTTACCTTTTAAAGCATCGTCCCTGAGCATTTTTTTAGTATAATCCATTTTTTTAGTTATTGTTAGTTATGGTGATTACCGTAAAAAATTTCCAGACTCTCTGCTCTTTCTAGGACAGTGAGTCTGGAATTGAATACTTATTTTAAAATTTTCAAACCTTTTCAGACGAAGAAGGTTCATCGATGAGGATCTCCAACAACTGGATTGCCGCATCACTTATCTTAGTTCCCGGGCCAAATACTGCTGCTGCCCCGGCATCGAAAAGAAACTGGTAATCCTGCGAAGGGATGACTCCCCCCACGATGACCATAATGTCTTCACGACCGTACTTCTTCAGTTCTTCGATCACCTGCGGCACCAATGTCTTATGTCCGGCAGCAAGTGAAGAAACTCCAAGGATATGTACGTCATTCTCGACGGCTTGCTTCGCGGCTTCGGCGGGAGTCTGGAATAAAGGTCCTATATCCACATCAAAGCCAACATCGGCGTAACCCGTGGCTACTACTTTTGCGCCTCGGTCGTGTCCATCCTGTCCCATTTTCGCGACCATGATCCTCGGGCGACGACCTTCCATGTCGGCAAATTTATTGGCCATTTCCCTGGCCTTCTTAAATGATGAATCGTCTTTAATCTCTTTTGAATACACTCCGCTAAAAGATTGAATTTTGGCTTTATACCTTCCGAAAACTGCTTCCAGAGCATCACTTATTTCTCCCAAAGTAGCTCTTTCCCTGGCGGCTTCTACCGCTAAAGCTAATAAATTTTTGTCGTTTGTTCTCGCCGCCTCTGTGAGATTCTTTAATGCTGCATTTACTTTTTCTGAATTTCTTTCTTTTTTGATCCTTTCCAGGCGCTCGATTTGTTGCCTTCTCACATTTTGATTATCCACCTCTAAAGTGACAATAGGATCTTCTTTTTCACGGCGGAATTGGTTTACTCCAACAATAATGTCCTGGCTACTATCAATTCTGGCTTGTTTCACAGCAGCGGCTTCCTCGATTCTTAGCTTCGGAATTCCTGCCTCAATGGCTTTGGTCATTCCTCCTAACTCTTCTACTTCCTCGATAAGAGCCCATGCTTTTTGGGCGATCTCTTCGGTTAGGTTCTCTACGTAATAGCTGCCTGCCCAGGGATCAACCGTTCTGGTGATCTGGGTTTCTTGTTGCAGGTGCAGTTGGGTGTTTCTGGCGATACGGGCCGAAAAATCTGTTGGCAACGCAATGGCTTCATCGAGAGCATTTGTGTGCAAACTCTGAGTTCCTCCAAATGCCGCCGCTGAGGCTTCTATGCAAGTTCTGGCCACGTTATTAAAAGGGTCCTGCTCTGTTAAACTCCAGCCACTGGTTTGGCAGTGGGTACGAAGGGCAAGAGATTTTTCGTTTTTGGGGTTGAACTGCTTCACCAGCTTAGCCCAAAGCGCACGTGCGGCACGCATTTTTGCGATCTCTGTAAAGTGATCCATTCCAATCGCCCAGAAGAAGGAAAGACGGGGCGCGAAACTGTCGATGTCCATTCCTGCTTCCAGTCCTTTCCTGATATATTCCAGTCCGTCGGCCAGCGTGTAAGCCAGTTCGATCTCGCTGGTGGCACCGGCTTCCTGCATGTGGTATCCCGAGATACTAATGCTGTTGAAGCGGGGCATGTTCTTGGAGGTGTATTCAAAAATGTCTGAAATGATCTTCATAGAAGGAGTAGGAGGATAGATATACGTGTTCCTCACCATAAACTCCTTTAAAATGTCATTTTGAATGGTTCCCGAAAGCTGTTCAGGTTTTACGCCCTGCTCCTCGGCCGCCACAATATAGAAAGCCATGATAGGCAATACCGCCCCGTTCATGGTCATGGAAACCGACATCTTGTCGAGAGGGATCTGGTCGAAGAGGGTCTTCATATCCTCTACA
>JBAVJE010000350.1:0-7722 GCA_049687615.1 Salinimicrobium sp.
GCTCAATACGACGCACAGTTTTTTCAACTTTCACAAGATGGCTGAAACTGGCAACAAGGAAGATCCCGCTTAACATCATCCGGAATATTTTTACCGAATGATGATTCACTAGAACTTTGTTGTTCATTAAGTTGTAATTTGGTATTAAATACTACGGGTTAAGAGCAGGATGATGTCCAGCTCGTTAAACAACCCGAATTGAGGAAATAAATTGATGAAAAATATCAGACCTTGGGGGGCGGATACAATTTTTCCAGATGAGTTGGAAAAATTTCCGGAGTCTGATATTGGTATTTTCTGAAGTTGTCTTCAGGTAGGGTAGGAACCCATTCGGCAACCTGATGATCAAAAAATGTATGGCATAAAAAATCTACCTGTAAAACCCTGCCAACAGCGGCTGTCGATAATTCTTCAGAAGTCTTATTAAGCTGTGGTTTTTTAGGACAGGTTTTGTTTACAACAGTCACTCCCGATCCTTCAAGGTAAAACCCAAAGAATTGGAAATCCATAGTCAGCATTTTTCCGAGGAAAATGAAGACAAAAAGGAATGCTATGTAATTTTTTAACTGCATGAAGAGGCCAAATGTAATGATGATCGATAGAAAATTATGTCACATTTGTTACACAAAACTCCGTTCCCAAGACAGAGTGCGGGTTGAGGTAATTGTGCTCCGGGATGAATAGGATGTTTTTAATTTTAGTTTTTATCTTATTTCTCAAGCAACTTAAAGTGCTCTTTTGTTGTAACTTTTGTTACTATTGGTATATTTAAACAAAGTTATTTTTGTGCCCAAAATTTTTAAACCAGCTTGGAGAAATATTTAAATATCATTCTGAACTCGTTTTCAGGCTACTTCAACTATCTGCTGGAGGAAATTACCAGTCCATCGTGGACGAACTATTTCTATTGGCTCCTCGGGCTGTCTCTTTTAGTGTGGCTGCTGGAGATTGTTATTCCCTGGCGGAAGGACCAGAAGATTTTCAGGAAGGGCTTCTGGCTGGACAGTTTTTATATTCTGTTCAACTTTTTTCTCTTCTCCCTTATTGGTTATAATGCGCTTTCGAATGTAGGAGTAGAACTGTTCAATGATTTTCTAGCCCTGTTTGGGGTAAAAAATATTGTGGCTATAGAAGTACAGGATTTTCCTGTATGGTCGCAGTTGCTTATTATGTTTGTGGTAGCCGATTTCATTCAATGGAATGTGCACCGGCAGTTGCATATACACCCGCTTTTGTGGGAATTTCATAAAGTACATCACTCTGTCAAAGAGATGGGATTTGCGGCACATTTCAGATTCCATTTTATGGAGACGATTATTTATAAGACATTGCAGTATGTACCTTTAGCCATGATAGGCTTTGGTATAAAAGAATTTTTTGTGGTACACATGCTGGCAGTGCTTATTGGGCATATCAATCATGCTAATGTTGGGTGGAGCTACGGAAAATTAGGTTATATTTTGAATAATCCCAAGATGCACATCTGGCATCATGTCAAAGAATTACCGAAAGATTTTCCCCACGGGATGAACTTCGGAATAAGCCTGAGCCTCTGGGATTATTTGTTTGGAACGGCACACATTCCACGGGATGGGCAGCAGATAGAATTAGGATTTGAAGGGGATGAGAAGTTTCAGGTAGGGTTTGACAAACAGGTTCTACTTCCATTCCAGAACAACAAAAAATTGATCAACAACCTTGTAAAAAAGAATAAACTATGAAAATAAAACAATTTGAAGATAAACCTTTGGCTCATTATTCTTACGCCATATTGAGCGAAGGGAAAATGGCGCTTGTAGACCCGGGACGTAATCCTTTACAGTACTATCGATACGCTGAAAAGCATAAGGCAAAAATCGTGGCCGTCTTTGAGACGCATCCTCATGCCGACTTTGTAAGCAGCCATTGCCAGATCCATAGGCAGACTGGTGCAGACATATACGTGAGCAAGTTGCTGGGTGCAGACTATGATCATAAAACATTTGACGATGGCGACAGCTTCCCGATGGGACAAGTAAGTTTTAGAGCGATCAACACTCCGGGGCATTCTCCCGACAGTATCACAATAGTTGCCGAAGGTGATCGTAAAACCACTCTATTTACTGGAGACACGCTTTTCATTGGTGATGTTGGCCGACCCGATCTAAGGGAGAATGTGGGGAATATGAAGGCTAAGCGGGTGGAATTGGCTAAAGACATGTACCATAGCATTCGCAATAAGTTTAGAGAACTTCCCGATGATGCTATTATTTATCCGGCTCACGGTGCAGGTTCGCTATGTGGAAAAAATATGAGTGCCGCTTCGTCAAGTACTTTAGAAAACGAGCGCAAATATAACTGGGCCTTTCAGGAGCAAACAGAAGAGAAATTTGTTGAGACTATTTTAAAAGATCAACCTTTTATTCCGCATTATTTTGGTTTTAATGTTGATGTAAATAAGCAAGGTGCCCAAAATGTTCAGGAAGCAAAGGCAGCTGTAGAACTACGTCTTTGTGTAGATAAACTGGAAGATGGTATTACTGTAGTTGACGCCAGGGACGGAGACAGGTACAAAGAAGGACATCTTCCTAACAGTATCAACATCATGGCTCGCGATGAAGATGACTCCTATGAAACCTGGCTGGGGGCAATTGTAAAACCTAAAGAGCCTTTTTACCTGGTGGCCGAAAGCATCACCAACGTTCGTGACTTGCTGGAGAGAACCGCAAAGATTGGTTATGAAAAGCAACTAAAGGCTATTGTTACCCTTGCCGAAGGAACTTATCAAAGATCTGATGATCTTGATCTTCGAGATTTTGATAAGCATAAAGAGCACTACACTATCGTGGACATTAGAAATGATAGCGAAGTGGCTGAGGGTAAAATATTTGATGATGCTGTAACCATTCCGTTGCACGAACTGCGTCAAAAAGCAGAAGAAGTACCATCAGACAAACCAATAATAGTACATTGTGCCGGAGGTTACAGGTCAACTGCCGGAAGCAGTATTCTGGAAAACAAATTCCCTAAAATTAAAGTTTACGATCTTAGCGAGAATATTGAAAAGTTTAGTTGATAATGAGATTTAATACCAAAATTCCCAAGCGGGTTAAGTACTATTACTTGAGAGAGCTGGTACAATATAGGTGCTGTATGAGATCGGGTAACTTTTTACATGCCTGGCACCACCTGGAGCGGGCGCATGTTATTGGACAGGCATACCCTCTGGAGCATTCTTATTCGCATTGGCTTATGCTTAAATTTGGTTTTGAGGTGAGGGACCTCAAGGAAACCCTGGGGCAAATCCCACGGCTGCTGTTTGGTGGAATCAAATCTTTTCTGGGTTATTTTCCCACAGGAAATACCGGTGGGGCCAATGTCCCGCCGCAGAGAAGAATGGAAATACCACCCGATATTCAGCAGATTCTTAAACTAAACTAAAAAAAGAGGTTCAAAATTTTGAACCTCTTTTTTTAGTGCATCCGGACCTCAAAAAAGTACTTTTGCCATTTTTTATTGTTTTTGCTGCTGCATTTAGATAATCATCATAAAATAGGGATAAATATTTTCTATATTAGCGGGAAAGCGTGCAAAACAAGCTAAATGGATAATAAATATAAAGTCGTTGTCAATGAGGAAATGAATTTTTCTTTTGACAGGGAGCAAATCAATTCACTTGATGTACAACTCACTTCTAAAAATTCGGTACATATTCTAAAAGAAAACCGCTCCTTTAAAGCTAGCCTGGAACAAAAAGATTTTCTTAAAAAAACCTATTCCGTCAGGATCAATTCAAATGTTTATGAGGTTAAGATATCTAATGAACTTGATGTCTTGATCGAGGAGATGGGCCTTAGCCTTGCTGCCGACAACATTATTAATGATATTAAGGCTCCCATGCCGGGGCTCATTCTTGATGTGCAGGTTCAAGAAGGAGATGAAGTAGAGGAAGGGGATTATCTGCTGGTGCTTGAGGCTATGAAGATGGAAAATACCCTCACCGCTCCCCGTACCGGAAAGGTCAAATCTATTAAGATCGAGAAAGGAGAGACCGTAGATAAAAACCAGCTGTTGATAGAAATGGAGTAGATCTTCATTTTGGAAAAAGATAAAAGAGACTAGATGAAAAAAATTTTGGTAGCTAATCGTGGCGAAATTGCCTTAAGGGTGATGAAAACGGCTCAAAAAATGGGAATTAAAACAGTTGCTGTTTATTCCACCGCCGATAGGAATTCACCTCACGTAAAATTTGCCGATGAAGCTGTACTTCTTGGAGAAGCCCCATCAAACGAATCTTACTTAAAAGGGGACAAGATCATTGAAGTAGCAAAGCAGCTAAATGTCGATGGGATACATCCCGGATATGGGTTTTTAAGTGAAAATGCAGATTTTGCCGAAAATGTGGAAAAGAACGGGATTACCTGGATTGGTCCTGGATCTAAAGCCATTCGCATAATGGGTAGCAAATTGGCGGCTAAAGACGCCGTAAAAAATTATGACATTCCCATGGTGCCTGGTATAGATGAAGCGATTACCGATCCTGAAAAAGCTAAGGAAATCGCCAAAGAAATTGGTTTTCCAATTCTCATCAAGGCCTCTGCCGGGGGTGGCGGAAAAGGAATGAGAATAGTGGAGCAGGAGAAGAACCTGGAAGACCAGATGAAAAGGGCTATTAGTGAAGCCGAATCTGCCTTTGGTGATGGTTCGGTATTTATTGAGAAGTATGTAGGAAGTCCTCGCCATATTGAAATACAGGTGCTATGTGATAAGCATGGCAATTTCCTGCACTTGTTTGAAAGGGAGTGCAGCATTCAGCGAAGGCATCAAAAGGTTGTGGAAGAGGCACCATCTGTCGTACTGGATGATGTCCTGCGGGAAAAAATGGGTGAAGCCGCGGTAAAGGTGGCGAAGTCCTGTGACTACGTAGGTGCCGGCACCGTTGAATTTTTGATGGATGAGAATAAAAATTACTACTTTCTGGAAATGAACACGCGTTTGCAGGTGGAGCATCCCGTAACCGAGTTAATCACCGGAATAGACCTCGTGGAGCAACAGATAAAAATTGCCCGGGGAGAGGAAATCAGTTTTTCACAGGAAGAGCTGCATATTCATGGACACGCTCTTGAACTTCGGGTTTATGCTGAAGATCCTATGAAAGATTTTATGCCTAGTGTGGGAAAACTCGAAAAATATCGGGGACCAAAAGGAGAAAATATCAGACTGGATGACGGTTTTGAAGAGGGAATGGAAGTACCCATCTATTATGACCCAATGCTGGCCAAGTTAGTCACCTGGGGAAAAACCCGGGAGGAGGCTATTCAGCTTATGATCAATGCAATTGATAATTATGAGGTGGAAGGGGTGAGCACAACGCTGCCCTTCGGAAAATTTGTTTTTGAGCATGAGGCTTTCCGAAGCGGAAATTTTAACACTCATTTCGTTAAGAAATATTATTCTCCCGAAAAGCTGCAGGAACAAACCAAAGAAGAGGCTGAACTGGCGGCGCTTGTAGCTTTGAAGCAGTACCTAAAAGATCAGCAGCAATTAAGATTACCCAACTAAAAAGATATTCAGAAGAAATTATATGAGTCAGAATAAAGAAAAGTTAGCGCAAAAGATTTCTGAAGCCCATAAGGGCGGCGGGGAAGATCGCATTGCGAAACAGCATAATAAGAAGAAGCTTACGGCCCGAGAACGTGTAGGTTACCTGCTCGATGAAGGTTCTTTTGAAGAAATAGGAATCCTGGTTACCCACCGTACCACCGATTTTGGTATGGAAGATCAACAATACTATGGCGACGGGGTAGTCACAGGCTACGGTACCATCAACGGAAGGCTGGTCTATGTTTTTGCTCAGGATTTTACCGTTTTTGGAGGTTCTCTTTCTGAAACACACGCCGAAAAGATTTGTAAAGTGATGGACCATGCGATGAAAGTAGGCGCTCCCATTATTGGCTTAAATGATTCCGGTGGCGCAAGGATACAGGAGGGCGTAAGATCCCTGGGAGGTTATGCAGATATTTTTCACAGAAACGTACAGGCTTCGGGAGTGATCCCGCAGATCTCAGCTATCATGGGGCCTTGTGCCGGGGGAGCAGTTTATTCCCCTGCCATGACCGATTTTACCCTAATGGTGCAGGATACGAGTTATATGTTCGTGACGGGACCAAACGTAGTGAAAACGGTCACTAATGAAGAGGTAACTTCCGAAGAACTTGGGGGTGCCAGTACACATTCCACAAAATCGGGAGTGACACATCTTACCGCTGTAAACGATTTGACCTGTCTTGAAGATATTAAGACTTTGCTGAGTTATATTCCGCAGAACAACAAACAAATCACCCATAAACTTGATTATGAGCTGGGCGATGAGACTCGCGAAGTGTTGGAAGGTATTGTGCCCGACAGCTCCAGTAAACCTTATGACATGCATGAGGTGATCACAGGAATCATTGATGAAAACAGCTTTTTTGAGATTCATAAAGATTATGCCGATAACATTGTGGTAGGTTTTGCCAGGCTTGGTGGCCGAAGTATTGGTATCGTGGCCAATCAGCCAATGAGTCTTGCCGGCGTGCTCGATGTCGATTCTTCTAAAAAAGCAGCACGGTTTACCCGTTTTTGCGACTGTTTCAACATTCCGCTGCTTGTGCTGGTGGATGTGCCGGGTTTTCTGCCGGGTACCGACCAGGAATGGAACGGGATTATCTTGAATGGTGCAAAACTCCTGTACGCGCTTAGCGAGGCCACTGTTCCAAGAGTCACTTTGATCACCCGCAAAGCCTATGGTGGTGCCTATGACGTGATGAATTCAAAACACATTGGTGCCGATCTTAACTTTGCCTGGCCTACAGCAGAGATTGCAGTGATGGGTGCAAAAGGTGCCAGTGAGATCATCTTTAGGAAAGAGATCAAGGCGGCAGACAATCCCGAACTTAAACTTTCAGAGAAAGAAGCCGAATACGCTGAAAAATTTGCCAATCCGTTCACGGCTGCACAACGTGGCTTTATCGATGAGGTGATCCAGCCGCGAGACAGCAGGCGAAAACTGCTGAAGGCCTTTAGTATGCTTGAGAACAAACAGGTGCTGAGAATTGACAGGAAACACGGGAATATTCCGCTGTAGGCTTTCGTTGCAAGATTAAATCGAAAATATAAATTCTCATATCATCAAAAAGATGAAGTTTCGAAGAATTGTTTGTGTTGACCATACTAAGTTGCAGCCGTGGGCGCTGGAGGAATTGCAAAAGGCCAGCGAGGAGGAAATCAAAGTCTACGACGACTATCCGCATTCCAAAGAGGAGATTTTAAACAGGATTGGCGATGCCGATGCTGTGATCGTTTCCTGGCATACACAATTGGATGAGGAGATTATCGAAAAAAGTAAAAACCTGAAGTATATCGGGATGGCCTGTAGCCTTTATGATGATGCTTCGGCCAATGTAGCAGTTCAGTTTGCCCGAAGCAGGAGTATTGTGGTCACCGGCATTAAGGATTATGGAGACCCGGGTGTGGCCGAATTTATTATTTCTTATTTGATAAGGCTGTTACACGGCTTCGGGAAAAATCAGTGGCAGGACAAGCCCGAGGAGTTAACAGGTAAAAAAATTGGAATTATAGGACTTGGTACTACGGGACAGCTGCTGGCAGAATGCCTGTTGCCATTTGGAGTTAAGCTCTATTACTTCAGCCGAAGCAGAAAACCGCAATGGGAAGAAAAAGGATTAAAATATCTTCCGCTCG
>JBAVJE010000351.1:0-3378 GCA_049687615.1 Salinimicrobium sp.
AGCGAGGAAGGAAGGGTAGACGGAACTTTTGAGCTTGACCTCAACTTTGACGGAAAAACGAATACCCTGGCCAACGGGGTAATCCATGTCATCACCGGTGCGGGGGGAGGGGCATTATACGACTACGGTCTAACAGACAATCCAGAGTTATGGAAAGAAGATACTCCTGAAAATTGGGCGCCTTACACCGTCAAACTGGTTTCGGACAGGCATTCCTTTACATGGATAGAGACCAACGGAAAGGAACTACATCTACAGCAAATCGATGCTGAGGGAAATGTTTTCGATGAAATAAAGATCACTAAATAAACCCAGGCCGCTTGTATGCTTATTGAAAAGGTATTTATCCTTTCGATAACATGATCTTCTAATACAAAAAAAGAGCTGAACGTTTAAGTTTAGCTCTTTTTATTCTCATCAATAATTCAGTTGAATCCTGAAAATAATTAAAAGATTACAGTTTAAAATTTGATCAAATTATGATCTTACTGCTTTCCCGATTTCAGTATCTCCTGAAAGGATTTCGAAAACCTCATTGTGACGAACTTTATCATCCAGTACTTCGACTAAAGTTTTAGCTACGTCTGCTCGTGGAATTTCTTCGGATTCATCAAATTTCTTCTCCAGCTTAATTTTACCGGAACCATCATTATTGTTCAATGGTCCCGGTCTAACAATACTGTAGGCTATACCACTGGACTTTAAATGCTCATCAGCATTTTGCTTCGCTTGTAGATAATCCTGCATTTCTTCATTTAATGAAGGATTATCGGCGCCCATAGAACTTAACATCACAAATTTCGAGGCTCCCGAGTTTTTCGCGGCATCGATCAGTTTTTTAGCACCTTCCTGGTCTACACCTTTTACATTCTTTCCTTTAGAACCGGCAGCAAAGATCACTTTCTGTACATTTTTGGTAGTATCGCTCAGATCTTCTTCCAGATCGGCAAGGATAGCAGATACATTATTTTTTTCGAAATCTTCCTTCTGTTCCGTTTTGCGAACCATTGCGACAGGATTATAGTTATTTGATTTCTTTAAAAGATCCACGATGATTCTCCCCGTGGTACCGTTGGCACCTGCTACTAATACATTTTCCTTCTTCATAATTTTTCTTTTTTAAATTGATAATTAAACTAATTATTGATTCCCGAAAGTTTAAGTCAGGCTAACAATTACCTTTCCCTGAGCTCTTCCGGTAGCTAAATATTCGAATGCTTTTACGGCATCTTCAAAAGGATAAATTAGATCGATAATAGGTCTAATCGTACGATCCTCGACCATTGCTTTGATCTCCCTCAGTTGACCGGCATTTGGTTGCATCCAGGTATGCCTGTATATAGCAGATTTTTCTTCGATAAGCTTATTCAGTTTTTCGGGCATCTCGTAATTCTCAATACCCATTTGTTTAGCGCTTTCATCATCTGGTGCACCTGCAATGGTTGTAACTCTTCCGCCTTTTTTAATGATATCGAAAGCTTCAAAGGTATAGTCATCTCCCAAAGTATCAAAAACGATATCCAGGTTATTGGCCACTTCTTTATAATCCTCGTTCTTATAATCGATCACCCGGTCTGCACCCAGAGCTTTTACCCATTCTACATTCGTACTGCTGGTGGTAGTATAGACAATTGCACCTTTGGCTTTTGCATATTGCACGGCAAAACTCCCCACTCCGCCAGACCCCGCGTGGATTAAAATTCTGTCATCTTTTTTTAGATCGACTTTCTCTAAAGTCTGTATTGCGGTAAGGCCGATTAGAGGCAGAGAAGCGGCTTCATCAAAAGTCACATTTTCAGGTTTATGGGCAACCACTTTGCTGTCTACGGCAACGAATTCGGCTACCGTTCCCATATATTCCTGCGGAACTCTACTGAAAACTTCGTCTCCTACTTCAAAATCTTTTACTCCTGAACCTACTTCAACCACCTCACCACTTACGTCGTAACCCATCCCGGCAGGAAGATCGAGCGGAAGTGTTTCCTTAAGATAACCCAGGACGATTTTATAATCGATTGGATTGAGCGCAGCAGCTTTCACCGCGATCAGGATCTCAGATTCTGAAATTTGGGGTTTATCTACTTCAGCAATTTTAAGGCTGTCCTTTAGATCTCCGTATTTTGTAATTTGTAATGCTTTCATAAGATTATATTTTTTTTATTGGTAGTGCTTTCGGAATCCTCAGACAGGATATTGATCCAGGAGTCCAGAGTTTTTTTCAATAGAATAACATCTGAAAGTTCCACATCCTCATTAAGTAATGTATTCAACAAATCTTGCGGAATAGAGGAGGCCTTTTCTTTTAGGCTTAGACCCTTTTCCGTTAAATTCACTAACACAGTTCGCTCATCGTCCTTAGATCTGGTTCGCGTTAGCAGTTCATTTTTCTCCATTCTTTTTATAAGTGGAGAAAGCGTATTGGTATTCAGTAATAACTTTTGGCCGATCTTATTTACAGAAAGCTGGTTATCTTCCCATAATACGAGTAACACCAGATATTGAGGATAAGTTATTCCCAGTTTCTCCAGGTGCGGTTTGTATGCCCTGGTGATGAGTCTGGAAACCGAATAGAGTGGAAAACAGATCTGATTTTCAAGCTTAAGTTGTTCCTCCATTTTCATATGTTATTTTTTTGAAATTCTCCAGGCTTTCCAGGCACCACTGGACCATAGGGCCCATGCAATTAGTACCGGTTGAAAGAATAACCTGATGAGTCTTGCCCTGTCTGTGTCCAGTATAAAGCCATCTTTGCCATCTAGATACTGGGCTACATTTCCCGGAAAGATCAATACGAAAAACAGGGCGAGTAACCATCCTATATTTACACGCTGTTTTTTCCAGAATAGCAGCGCAAGACCAAGTATCATTTCGACAATTCCCGAAAGTATGACCACAAGATCTTTGCTCAATGGAACCCAATCTGGCACCTGGGATTGAAATTCGATACGGTTAAAGGTTAAATGGCCAAAACCCGCATAGATCATAAAAACTGCCAGTAGGATCCTAAAAATCTTTTGCAGGGTAGATGTTTCAATAAAATTCTTCAAGCTCAATTTATTATAAACACGATTATGTCGTGTGCGATTCAAATATAAAAAGAGTATTGTGTTCTGGAGTAAGGTTTAGAATAGGTTTAACGTTAGACGATTTTCTAATGTCAGGATAGCCCGGCAAAAGATGACCGACTAGTAAAAATGGTTGGTGTAGTGGATGCGATCTCAACAATTATCGGTTAGATTATTGCAGCGATCATGATCTGAAGCCTTTAAAGTTTAATTTTTACATTAAACTAATTACTTTCCAATACAGAAATTCGCAAAAATATTCCCCAGCAAATCATCGTTGGTGATCTCTCCGGTGATTTCACCGAAGTAGTGC
>JBAVJE010000352.1:0-6168 GCA_049687615.1 Salinimicrobium sp.
CACGGTTCGGATTGCCAATGACAGCCTGGAATACGAGATCCTAATTATTGATCCCGGATATTCCTATTTTTTAAATGCCATCGCACATCCCGAAGGTTATTATACGCTCAATTATCTTGAAAACAAAAACCGGTTCCTGGTGATTGATTATAATCAGCGGGTAACCCGGCCATTGCGTTATGATCCAAATATCTATACGCAGGAGATTAATTATGATCCTAATATTGATTATGGTTATGATGTAAATTATAAACTATACAACTATTTTGTGTATTTAAGCCAAAAGTATGGTCAGCGGTTCTCGGTGCCCACGCGCAGATAACAGCAAAGCGCCTCCAAAAAACGGGATCATTTGATTCTGGCAATTCTTGTTATATTTGCAGCATGAAAAAACTCAAACAGCATTGGGGCATTGATTCAAACTTCCAGGTGCTTATAATCCTCATGGTGTTTGCCATAACCGGTTCTTCCTCAGTGTTTTTGGCGAGACCGCTGCTTGAACTTCTGGGTTTTGCAAGATGGGATTTTGCCCCCGAATTCTTTTGGGGTGGACTAAGCTATTACAGCATCAGGGTTTTGACAATTTTTCCCACCTATCAACTTTTGTTGGTTGCTTTTGGATGGCTTTTTGGACAATTCAGGTTCTTTTGGGCCTTTGAGAAAAAGATGTTGAACAGGTTAGGCCTGGCAAGATTGTTTAGTTGATGAAAATATTGGGAAAATTTTTTTCGGTTTTTCTTATTCTACTCCTGCTCTTCCCAGAATCAGTAGAATTCGCTCATATCTTTGCGGGTCACAAGCATGATTATTGCAACCATCCTTCAGATTCACATTTTCATCAAAAAAATCAGGATTGCTCGCTGTTTCACTTCCAGCACAATTCCTTTTCGTTACCAGAATTTATTACTTTCCAACCCCTCTCTCTTCATTTAGGAGGGAAACACGACGCGGTAAAATATTATTTTTTAAGTACCAGATTTGCTCTTCACTTCCTGCGAAGAGGCCCTCCGGAAGATGTTCTATCCTAGATATTTGAACATTTTTTAATGTACTTAACTAATATAAATGCAAAAAATAATTTTTTGGCTGTTCACTTTTACAGCCGCTTTATCCTATGGCCAGCATTCGACCGACGGAAAAGTCATAGATGCCAATACAGGGGAACCTCTGGCAGGCACCCACTTTTACATCCACAAACTTGAAAAAGGAGGAGTTACCGACCTTCACGGAAATTTTATGCTGGAAAATCTTCCGCAGGGAACTTTTTCAGTACTCTTTTCCTCCCTGGGATATGGAACCAAAACCGTTGAGATTAAAATTCCTTCCGAAGAAAAAATAATTATAACCCTCTCTCCTACTGCAATTGAAATGGAAGAGGTAATTGTTTCCACTCCTTTTCATCAGCTGCAAAGTGAGAACGTAATGAAAGTAGAAAGAGCTACCGTGGAAGAGCTTGGCCGAAATGGCTCTCTTAATCTTTCCGAAGGAATTTCAGAGCTGGCAGGAGTTGAGAGCCTCACTACAGGATCGGCCATTGGAAAGCCAGTAATTAGGGGCCTTAGTTCAAACAGGGTGCTGGTGTACACCCAAGGCGTACGCCTCGAGAATCAGCAGTTTGGAGATGAGCATGGGCTCGGCGTGAACAGTTCGGGAATGGAAAGTGTAGAAGTTATTAAAGGCCCGGCCTCATTGCTCTACGGAAGCGATGCCCTGGGAGGTGTGCTATATCTTAATCCTGAAAAATATGCCGAAGTAGACCGTACTGAGGTTGAGGCTAAAGCAAATTTTTACTTCAACACTTTGGGAACAGAAGCGAATGCCGGCTATAAAAGTTCGGGCAAAAAACTGAAGTTTTTGGTTCGGGGAAATTATGCGACACACAGTGATTTCAAGACCGGAAAGGAGAAAAGGGTAACCAACAGTCGCTTTAGGGAGTGGGACCTTAAAACAGGCCTGGGCTTTAGAAATGATTTTTATAAAGCCGATTTACGCTATAACTATAACAGCAGTAAACCGGGGATTCCCGAAGAAATTGGGGAGCAAACCACTTCAAAAGAGTCTGTTTTTCCTTACCAGTGGGTTCAAAACCATATTTTAAGCCTTGATAACAAATTCTATCTTCCTAAATCCAGCCTTGATCTTAAGCTGGGTTACTTGTTTAACGACAGGAGGGAATTTGAAGAAAGCTTAGATCCTGCGCTTGAAATGCACCTGCAAACTCTAAACTACGATCTAAAGTATAATCTTCCAAAAATTGGAAATTTAGATCTCATTTTGGGGCTGCAGGGAATGCACCAAACCAACAGCAATTTTGGAGAAGAAATGCTGATCCCGGATGCGATGATCAATGATTTTGGAATTTTAGGAACCGCGCACTATCACCTTCAAAAAGTAGGTTTTCAGGCAGGGTTGAGATATGACCATAGACTTATTAATACTGAAGCTTACGGTATGCAGGGAGCCGATGATTATATCGCAGCATTAGATAGAAGCTTTGACAGCTATAACGGTGCTTTGGGCGTAAAATATGATTTTTTTGAACAGCTAACCACCAGGCTGAATATCGCTAGCGGCTTTAGGGCGCCAAATCTGGCTGAACTTACCTCAAACGGCACTCATGAAGGAGCAAATCGCTACGAGATTGGTAATTCTAAACTGGACAACGAACAAAATTACCAGCTTGACCTGGCCCTGGAATACCGCAACCGCCATATGGAGGTATTTACAAATGCTTTTTATAATCATATAAACGACTACATCTACCTCGAACCCACAGATAAAATTATAGGCGGAAATGAGGTTTTTGAGTATGTTCAAAATGATGCAAGACTGTATGGCGGGGAAGCCGGCTTTCACCTACATCCTCACCCACTTGATTGGTTGCACTTCGAGAGCAGTTATGAATTGGTTATCGGGAAACAGAAGAATGGAAATTATTTGCCGCTCATCCCCGCACAGTCGGTTCTAAACTCGCTCCGTTTTGAAATAGAAAAATTATATCAAATGAAGAAAAGCTATTTTGCGCTGAGTCTTAAAACGGTTTTTGACCAGAATAAAACCGGAATTTACGAAACTGCTTCCGCCGGTTATTCTCTTTTAAATGCAGGTCTGGGAGGTTCGTTTGATCTTTATTTTGGAGAACTTGATATAAGGCTAAGTGGCACCAATCTTTTAGACAAAAAATATATTGCACACCTGTCGCGGTTGAAACCCGATGGCATTCCAAATATGGGGAGAAATTTGATCATTAGCGCGCAGTTCAAAATTTAGTTTCTCCAAATGTAAAAGGCCCGGAAAATCATTCCGGGCCTTTTTATTTTCAAAAAAAGATTTTAGTTAGTAAGCCTCAACTTCTATTATATTCCCATTGGTAACCGGTTCCTTATTCCAAACATAGGTGTAGATCCACATGAGGGTAAAAGTAGGAATGACATCGGTAAAGGGCAGAATTTCCTCAATAAATACAACTACCGAAGCCAGCTTCCCTTTTTTCCCGGGATACATGTCTGCCATTTTCTTTGCAGCAAACGGCGCCCATAAAAGATCCAGAAAAGGACCTACCAATGGAATAGCAACAGTCGCCATACCAATGGCATCATAAACAACTGCGGTTATAAGTGAATTTTTCTTTTTCCTGGTCATATCTTAGTTATTTTGCATAGATAAATTGTATATCCGTTTTATGTCCTACAGTTCTTTCGTCATCCTGAATTTATTTCAGGGGTCTCATTTTATTATATTGATTATTAGTCTTATAAGATTCAGAAACAAGTTCAGAATGACGTTGATTATTATTTTATAACACTTTTAAGGATATACATTAGATAAAGCAAAAAAGGTGCCGTTATCCTGCCGTCGCCGGTTTTAACTTGTGAGAAAACTTATCCCGAAGCTTCTGCACCTTAGGATCTATGATCACCTGGCAATAGGGCTGACTTCGGTGAGAATTATAATAATCGTGGTGCTCTTGTTCTGCCACATAGAAAGCTTTTGCCTCCTTAATTTCCGTGACTATAGGTCCAGAAAAGGTGTTTTCCTCTTCAAGTTTATTTATAACTTTTTCGGCTGTTTTCTTTTGTGCTTCGGAATGATAGAAGATAGCACTGCGGTATTGGGTACCCACATCATTTTGCTGTCGGTTGAGGGTAGTTGGATCATGGGTGCTAAAAAAGATATTGAGCAATTCCTCGTAACTCGTAATTTCAGGATTAAAATGAATTTGAATAGCCTCTGCATGTCCTGTTCTTCCCGAAGTTATTTCCCTGTACGCAGGATTTTTTATATCTCCCCCCGTGAAGCCGGGAATCACCTTCTCAATGCCCTCGACGCGTTGAAAAACTGCTTCGGTACACCAAAAACATCCACCGGCAAAAGTGGCAGTTTCAATTTTCTTGTCTTCCATAGTCTTTTCTTTTTTCTAAAATAACCAAAATCTGCGCAGACTGCAATATTGGAGAGGTTAAGATTTTCTAATATTGCATTTCTTCACTAACATTGTAGACGCATATATTTCTTTTGCAAAAGCTAAAGCCGAATGCCTTATAAAAGCCCTCTTTTCGCCCTCCTTTTTCTTTTCTCAAACCTGATCTTCGGACAAGAAAATAAAGAACTTAAAACCTATACTGCCACGAGAATCTCTAAAGCTCCAAAAATTGATGGGGTAATTGATGATGAGGCTTGGAAAAATCTCCCTGTGGCCGGCGATTTTGTAATGGTCGATCCCGGTGATGGCACTCCCGCCCCGTCTTCACATCCAACCGAAGCCAAACTGGCCTACACAGATGAAGCGCTTTATGTGGCAGTCTATTTATACGACGACAATCCAGAAAGCATTAGGCGGCAATTTGCACAGCGCGACAATATTCCAATTGCCGATTACCTGATAGTAGATCTCAACACTTACAACGATGGGGAAAATCAAACCCGTTTTGTGGTGACCGCAGCGGGAACTCTTGCAGACGCTAAAATGAAAGGGGAAAATGAAGATTACTCGTACAATGTTGTATGGGATGCCCAGGTGACCATTGCCGAAAATGGCTGGTTTGTCGAAATGAAAATACCGTATTCTGCCCTGCGCTTTCCCGAAAAGAAAGATCAGGTGTGGGGCTTGCAAATCGCGAGAATGATCAATAGCCGCAATGAAACCTATGTATGGAATTACATAGATAAATCTGTCGGTAAATCAACCCACTATAACGGCCTGATGAATGGAATTAGTAATATTGATGCACCTGTACGGCTGAGTTTCTACCCTTATATTTCTGCGGAAGTGGACCAGTTTGATGGAAGAACGAACACCAATTTAAGTGCCGGAATGGACCTGAAATATGGTATTTCTGATTCCTTTACTCTGGACGCGACGCTTATCCCCGATTTTGGACAAACCGCATATGATGATGTGGAACTTAACCTGGGGCCATTCGAGCAAACCTTTGGAGAAAATCGTGCTTTTTTTACTGAAGGGACCGAACTTTTTACAAAAGGCAACCTTTTCTATTCCAGAAGAATTGGGGATACTCCCGTAGGCTTTAATAAAGTGCAGGATGAACTTTTGGAGGATGAAGAGGTAATCGACAACCCCGAAAAAGCCGATCTTATCAATGCTTTAAAGATTTCGGGTAGAACAGAAAACGGATTGGGAATAGGTTTTTTCAACGCGATAACCAAGAAAACAAACGCCAGAATCAGGAATAAAAATACCGATGAAGTAAGGGATGTCGTTACCGAACCTTTTGCTAATTATAACATCATTGTGCTAGATCAACAGTTTGATAAAAAATCTTCTGTTTCCTTAATCAACACAAATGTCATCCGGGAAGGACACTTTAGGGACGGGAATGTTTCAGGATTTCTTTTCGATATTTATAATAAATCCAGTTCTTTCAACTTTTCGGGAGAGGCCAAGATGAGTAATGTGACCCTCCCTTCTCAAAATTTAACAGGCTTTGCCTCTACTCTTGCTTTTTCACGCACTAAAGGAAGGTTCAGGTATGGAATAACTCATGATTTTGCAAATGAAACCTACGACATCAATGATCTTGGTTTGAACTTCACCAATAACTACAACAATTTTTATTTGGAAACTTCTTACCGAATTTTTGAACCCACCGGCATCTTTAATGAGTATGAAATTAACGTTCATGGGAATCACGAAAGACGGTATAGACC
>JBAVJE010000353.1:0-2087 GCA_049687615.1 Salinimicrobium sp.
GACATACTTGAACAGCTCGTCCTGCTTTTGCCGTAACTCTTCCACCACATTGTATGCCCGTATCCCGAGTACCACCGCGTCAAATTTTTTCAGGTTTTCTGCGGAAATTTCTTCGGGAGGGACGGTTTGAACAGTGTAACCTATTTGTTCGAGGGCCTGCGGCACAACATCTCCTGCACCTTCAATATAACCGATCAATTTTCCTCTTTTTTCGATGTTTAGCTTGACCAGTTTTGTCTCGGCCGGCAGTACCAGGGTTTGCACAGGAATATGCTCGTAATCCAACTCCACGATTTCTTTGGAATAGGTTTTTCCGTCCACTTGGATAACAGGCTCAAAAATGGCATTTTCCTGCTGCTTCGGGGCGGTAATTTCAAAAACAAAGCTTTGTTCTTCCCCTTTTCGCACAAGTTTAAAGTCATAAGATGCGGGAGAAATCTTCCAGTTTTGAAGAGATTTTGGCTTTAAAGTTCCTGAAATCCCATTTCTCTCTGCTTTTATGCGCACGCTTATTTCTTTGGCTTTTCCGTTAGCGAAAATAAGCACATCGGTATCTGTCGCTACCGAGATCTGGGGCACAATCTCAAACGGCCGATAAATTTCGCCTTTTACGGGGTCATTAGCTTTGAAGACTATTTCTCTTAAAAAAGGAATTTCCACCCCTTCTATTTCCACGGTAAATTCAGCTTTAAATTTTCTCGGGGTCTCCGGCAGGCCAATAAAATCTTCGTTAGCTACCTTATACATGCCCAGGCTGCCTTTTTCATTAAGCCAGTAAGGGTTCGTAAAATTGGCATTTTCGGGTATTTTGATTTCAAAGTTCTTTCTCCAGTTTTGATTGTTTTCAAGAATTACGTCGGGAATAATCTTTTTTTCTACCGGTTGTATATTCACCGAGAGCAGCTTCATTTCCCGGGCACTTCTGTTAATAGCTTCCACTTCTAGGCTTACGGTTTCTCCCGGTGTTACCAGAGCTTCTGAAGTCGCTGCTTCAAGATAAAGTCCGGCGGTTGCTGCAATGATCTCTTTTATCTCTTCAGTTTTTTTACTTTTCCAGTGTGTATTCTCCAGGTTTTGGATCAATTGGTAAGCCCTCACAAGGTTTTGTAAGCTTGCCGCCGGATTTTTAAAATCGAAGTTGTTCTCAACATTAGTGAGCATGTCGCCTATTTCTTTCCCTCCTTTGATCCTGCTCCAGGTGGTGTTGATACCGGCAAAGAGGCTGTCATTGCCTTTGGGCTGTTCTCCTTTCAAAAGTTCAAGATATTCGGGAGTCTGCCCTCTGGAACCGGTGCTGCCAAAACCCTGAGACCGGTGTTGACTGCGGCTTATAGAAGCGATCTCTGTATTGGAAAGTCCTTTTAGCGGAAAATATACTCCGGTGTCGAATTCCAGAAAGTTTGATTTATCGGCTGCATTAAATGCTTGCTGTGATTTGTAAAACCACGGAGAGGTGTTGAAAAACAGCTTTTTTGGCTGCCAGGTTCCGTACTCTTCGGTTAGTTCAGGAAAGACAGCTGGATTGCCGGCAAGTTCAAAAGCTTCGGTGCTAAGAATGGCCGAGGAAGTGTGGTGCCCGTGTGTTTCTCCTGCCGAGCCCGCATTAAATCTATTAATGATTACATCGGGCTGAAATTTCCTGATGGTCCTTACTACATCTTTCAGAATTTCTTCTTTATTCCAAAGGTTGAGCGTCTCCTTTGGGTTTTTTGAATATCCAAAGTCATTGGCCCGGGTAAAAAACTGTTCTCCTCCATCAATTCTTCTTGCTGCCAGCAGTTCCTGTGTTCTTATCACTCCCAGCAATTCCCGTAGTTCTGGTCCTATCAAATTCTGGCCGCCATCGCCGCGGGTCATGGAAAGATAAGCGGTACGTGCCTTGAGCTCATTGCTGAAGTAAGAGATGAGCCGCGTGTTTTCATCATCGGGATGCGCAGCTATATAAAGTGCAGAGCCCAAAAAATTCAGTTTTTGTATCTGCTCGAAAATTTCCGAAGAATTTAATTTTTCAGGATGCTGTGCCTGCAACAGACCCGAAAAAAGTAAAAATAGGAGGAAAATGATCTTTCGCATAAGAAATTTCTTTT
>JBAVJE010000354.1:0-4490 GCA_049687615.1 Salinimicrobium sp.
CACTAAAGCTGAAAGAGGTCTCAAAAATGCCATTTTTGAGACCTCTCTTTAATTATACTACCTAATTTTCACAGGACTAATCTTCCATATATTTTCACAATAATCTTTTATAGATCTATCTGAAGAAAATTTACCCATATTAGCCACATTGAGGATGGATTTTCGAGCCCACTTTGCCGGCTCCTGCCATTCTTTATGAATTTGTTCCTGGCACTCCATGTAAGACCTGTAATCCTTTAAAAGCAAATAAGGATCCTGTTGCACGAGATTATTATAAATAGGCCTAAAGAGATCCTTGTCTCCCTGAGACAGTTCTCCCGAAATAAGCAAATCAAGAACGCTTTTTAATTCTTCATCCTGTTCATATATCTTGTAAGGCTGATAGCCTTCTTCTTTTGTTTCCTGAACCTCTTTAGTATTTAAACCAAACAGAAAGAAGTTCTCCTCTCCTACCTCTTCCCTTATTTCTACATTGGCTCCGTCTAAGGTTCCAACGGTGAGGGCTCCATTTAGAGCAAACTTCATATTCCCTGTTCCTGAAGCCTCTTTTCCCGCCAAAGAAATTTGTTCCGAAAGATCGGCTGCGGGATATACTTTCTGGGCTTGTTTTACACTAAAGTTTGGAAGGAAAACAACCTTAATCTTATTGTTCACATCAGGATCATTATTCACGAGGTCGGCTACTGAGGTGATCAATTTGATAATAAGTTTTGCCATTACGTAACCTGGAGCTGCTTTTCCCGCAAAAATAAAAGCTGTTGGCGCGAAATTTTCGCCTTCCCCATTCTTTGTCTTTAGGTAAAGACTTAGAATATGCAGCACCTTTAGATGCTGTCTCTTATATTCATGAAGTCGTTTTACATGTACATCGAACATCATACCTGGATCTACCTTAACTTCGGTACGATTTTCTATAAGCTTTACCAATCTTTCCTTGTTACTAAACTTCACCTCCATCCATCGCTTTTGAAAAGCCGGATCATCTGCAAATTTTTTCAGCCCATGCAATAGGTTTAGATCTACAAGCCATTCGTCTCCAATTTTTTCGGTAATGAGATCTGATAGTCCGGGGTTACTTACTGCTAAAAATCTTCGATAAGATACCCCGTTGGTCACATTGGTGAATTTATCGGGCCATAAGTCGGCAAAATCATTAAGCACCTGACTCTTCAAAAGCCGGGAATGTAATGCAGAGACACCATTGACTTTGTAGCTGCCCACCGTGGCCAAATGCGCCATTCTTACAGAAGGCTCGCCGCGATCATCGATGAGAGACATTCGCGAAATTCTGTCTCCACTAAAATTATTTTCCCGTAATTCATCAAGAAATCTGCTGTTAATCTCATATATGATCTCCAGGTGTCTAGGCAATATTCTACCTAACAGGCTCACCGACCATTTTTCAAGGGCCTCAGGCAGCAAAGTGTGATTGGTGTAGGCAAAAGTATTCTTTGTAACCTCCCATGCGTCTTCCCACCCCACAGAATGCTCATCAACCAAAAGTCGCATAAGCTCTGCCACTGCAATAGACGGATGCGTGTCATTGAGTTGTATGCTGAATTTTTCGTGGAAAGTGTCCAAAGTTCTTCCCTGTAGCTCGTGCAGGTAGATCATATCCTGCAGCGAACAGGTAACAAAGAAAAACTGTTGTTTCAGTCTCAGCTCTTTACCCGAAAGGTTTTCATCATTAGGATAAAGTACTTTGGTGATATTTTCTGAACGCATTTTACGTTCGACTGCACGGTAATAATCTCCCACATTATAAGCCGCAAAATCAAAAGACTCTATCGCTTCGGCTTTCCACAACCTCATGATAATCCCATTGCTCCTATAACCGAGAATTGGGGTATCATACGCCGTTCCCCTTACCTTAGAGTCGGGAATCCATTTGACATGAAGTTTCCCTTTTTCATCAAAGTCATGGCGGGTGTGGCCACCAAATTTAACTTTATAAGTAATTTCCGGCCGTTCTACTTCCCAGGGGTTTCCGAAGTGCAGCCATTTATCGGTTTCTTCAGCCTGCCAGCCATCTTTGATTTGTTGGTTAAAAATCCCAAACTCATACCTAATCCCATAACCTATTGAAGGGATTCCCAATGTTGCCAGGGAATCGAGATAACAGGAAGCCAACCGGCCGAGACCGCCGTTCCCCAGCCCTGGTTCTACCTCTTGCTCCAACAGGTCTTCTAAATCGATATCCAACTCGGCAAGAGCCTCTTTTGTTTTTTGAGTAATCTCAAGATTCAGTAAATTTTTTCCCAGGTGCGGGCCCGGTAGGAATTCTGCAGACAAATAGGCTACCGCCCGGGCATCCTGCCGGGAAAATTCGGCTGTGGTACGAACATATCTTTTAAAAACCCGGTCGCGCACGGCCAGCGCAAGTGCAGTATAATGGTCATTCCTGGAAGAAACCAACGGGAGTCTTCCGAGCCGATAAAACAGGTTCTCCAAAAATGAGCTTTTTATATCTTCTTTAGTGAAGCCTATAGTGGCATCATCAGCATTTTGAGAAGAAAAATAACTGAGTATCTTTCGGTTCTTTGTATTCATAGACAATTTTTTCAGAAATTAAAGAAAAAATAATAAACAACTAGTTAAAAATCAGATTTTAAGATAAAATAAGGACCTAAAAAACCGGATATCATTATACCCGGTTTTGTTCCTGCTGAAAAAGCTGACTTCTATACCTTTTCGCTAAAGTTTGTTTGTGGCCACCTTCCAGGTTGGATCTTCAAGTATGTTGACATCAATGATCTCATCTGCATTTTTCAGGAGATTTCTGCAGTCCCGGCTAAGGTGTCTTAAATGGAGTTTTTTACCCTGTTTCAGGTAACGCTCGGTTAATTTGTTTACGGCTTCAATTCCGGACATATCAACTATACGACTCTCAGAAAAATCAATGATCACTTCATCGGGGTCATTTAGGACATCAAATTTTTCACTAAAAGCGGTAACACTTCCGAAGAATAGCGGACCATAAATCTCATAGTGCTTGATTCCTTTATCGTCTACATATTTTCTGGCCCGAATCCTTTTCGCATTGTCCCAGGCAAAAACCAGGGCCGAAATGATCACTCCTACCAGCACTGCCAATGCAAGATTGTGAAGGAAAACAGTTACAAGAGTTACCAGCACCATAACAAGTACATCAGATTTTGGCATTCTGCGGAAGGTGCGAAGGCTCGCCCATTCAAAGGTGCCTACTGCTACCATAATCATCACTCCCGTAAGAGCGGCCATGGGCAAAAGTTCAATAATATCGGCAGCAAACATGATAAAGACCAGCAGCATAACAGCTGCAACAATACCCGAAAGCCTGGCTCTCGCTCCAGAACTAACATTGATAAGGCTTTGCCCGATCATAGCACAACCTCCCATCCCGGAAAAGAATCCGGAAACTACGTTCGCAGCACCCTGGGCGACACATTCTTTATTGCTTCGTCCACGGGTTTCGGTAAGCTCGTCAACAATATTTAGCGTTAAGAGGGATTCTATCAAGCCCACACCGGCCATAATTAAGGCATACGGAAAGATAAGAGCAATTGATTCCCAGGTGAAAGGAACCTTAGGAATATTGAAGGGTGGAAAACCACCTTCTATGGAAGCTAAATCTCCCACTGTTTTGGTGTCAATTCCGAAGAAAACCACAATTCCAAATACTACCAGAATAGCGGCCAAGGAAGATGGAAAGGCTTTGGTCAATTTTGGAAGTCCCCAAATGATCAACATAGTGGTAAAAACAAGGCCTAAAAGAATGTAAAGGTTTTCTCCGGTCATCCACACCAGTTCCCCAGCCTCGTTAGGTGTCTTGAAATTGTCCAGCTGTGAAGTAAAAATGATAATTGCCAGACCATTCACGAAGCCAAAGATCACCGACTGCGGCACCATCCTTATTAGTTTCCCTAATCTTAACACTCCGGCCAGCACCTGTATGAGCCCGGCCAACACCACCGTTGCAAAAATATACTGCGGGCCATGTGAGGCTGCAAGTGCCACAATAACAACGGCTACCGCTCCTGTGGCACCCGATATCATACCCGGTCTTCCACCAAAAATAGACGTGATTAAACCCATCACGAAGGCCGCATAAAGACCTGTAAGCGGGGAAAGCCCTGCGATCATTGCAAAAGCCACGGCTTCAGGGATCAAGGCCAGCGCCACAGTTAGGCCGGCAAGAATTTCGGTTTTGTAATCTACTTTTTGGGAAAAATCAAAAAAGTTAAGAAGGGTTTTCATGTCCACTGTTTAAGGGTTCATTTTCGGAAGTGGTATCAAAACCTTTAGAATTCAGCGAAAATCCTGTCGCTGCCCTTCCGAAAATATATTTTATGCTGCTCTTTTAAAGAGCCGGCAAAAGTACTAAAAATCTTTCTGACTCAAACCCCACAATAATTTCATTTTCAAGGCCTGAAAAAGTAAAAAAGGTACCTGCTCTGGGTACCTTTAATTTTAGCTCGTGTAGCGGGTGTTCATCACGCAACTTTTAATTC
>JBAVJE010000355.1:0-2864 GCA_049687615.1 Salinimicrobium sp.
GGTGAAGATGATAAAGCAATCAATCTCAACGCTTTCAAAGATCTCAAATGAAAGCCCGTCGCTAAGCTGAATGTCCAGAAAAATCAATTCGGGATGCTCCTTTTCAAGGAACCATTGAATGGCTTCGTCTACCGAACCCAGGGTCGTGATCACCTGTACATCCATTTTTTCGAGCATGCGTTGCAGGCGTCTTGCTGCCGGTTTTTCGTCTTCTACAATTATTGCTTGTGTCATTCTACTTTAATATTATTCCCAGCTGTTCTTTTTCTCTTTTTCCATCAGTTCAGATATCTTCTTTTCTTCCTATTTCTTTCCGAAGAAAATGGAAGGTCCGAACAGGCTAAACCAATGAGCCAGTAGGCCTAACCCCCAAAAAATTGGGATCACATACGAGGACAGGCGACCCATGCTTTCCCAGAGATGATTGTTATTGGCCCCAACAAACAACATGAGGTTGATGAAAATGTAGACCAGCAGGTGAATATAGAAACCACGAATTTCTTTAACCCGTTTTTTTGCAGCCAGGTATTTTTGAGTTTTTTGATAATGCCTTTCCACTAGTTCCAGGTTTTATGTTGCATATCCTCTTTTTCCATTATTTCTCTGATCTTACGTTCTTCCCAGGCTGCGCCAATACCAAAAACCGTAAAACCGTGTATGGCCAGGCCTAAGCCCCAACCGAACAGCGGAAACCAAAACCATTGGAAACCCCAGTAGGTATAATAGTTTACAAAGATCAGGAACGGGATCACCACACAATAGGAGATAAGATTTCCGTAAAAATCTTTTATTTTCTTTACTCTTTCCTGGGCGCGGAAATAAGCGTTTTCTTCTTTATTGAAATTTGATTGCATAACGTTTATTTGTTTAGTTAGTATTGGTATTCTTACCCGAAAGTGATCGGGTGTGTTTTCAATGTACACTTCTCTTTGGGTTACCAGGGCATAGCGCTCCACAATATTCTGCAGGCCCACACCCTTCCGGTTGCCCAGCACTTCTTTTTTCTGAAAATTATTTTCTACCACCAGATATCCATCTTCTTCATAGATCCTTATTTTTAAAGGCCGTTCCTGACTTACCACATTATGCTTAATGGTGTTTTCGAGCAATAACTGTAAGGAGAGCGGAGCTACCTTTGCTTCCGGGGAAGTGAGAGTTTCAGGAACCTCATAAGAAATACTGTTCTCAAACCTCATTTTGAGTAAATTCATGTAAGTGATCGCAAATTTCAATTCATCCTCGAGGCTTACCAGTTCCTTATCTTTTTGTTCCAGTACATAGCGGTAGATTTTGGAAAGGGAAGTAGTGAACTTCTGGGCCTTTTCGGGATTTTCCTCTATAAGTGAGGTTAGTACGTTGAGACTGTTGAACAGAAAATGCGGATCGATCTGGTTCTTCAGACTTTCAAATTTGGCAGAAGCCGTACCGGCTATGATCTTTTGTTCTGTAATCCTGCGTTCCTGCAGGGCTTTATAAAAATAGATGAGATGAAAAATAAGGGAAACAATGACCGTTAACAGGAGCGGAAAAAGGTAATACCGCACTCTTTCATTCCGCAGAAATTCGGCGAGGTCTTGCCCCTGGAAAAGCGTTTCATCCACCAGCCTGCAAAAAAAGTAGGCCACTAAAGTGAGAATAACAGATCCTGAGGTCGCCAGTAACACCCTTTTAAGGTTGGCTCCTTCCCAGCCAATTTTCCTTTCAAAAAAACTAAAATAATAGGCATTTACCAGGGTAAGTACAAAAGAATAGAAGAAGAAGGTGCCCCATACTTTAAGGTTTGCCATTTCGTCGATGAGGATGCCACCAAATATGAGATTCAGTAGAACCAGTACCAGAGAAATTATGACAGTTATCTTTAATATTTTGAACAGGGTTCGCATTCTTCTGTGTTTTAGTGCTAATTTCTATTTCTTTTTCGGTTTTTTAAAGGTTTTCCTCCCCCTAATGATAGAAAAATCACTTTACTGCTTTGAGCTTCGGCCACTGGGAGGTGAAGTAATTCTTTTATTTTTATGGGTTTTAGTTATTTTTACTTCAAAGGTGTTGAGAAAGAGAAGATTTTGAAATTTATACTTTCTGAACTGTTGATATTGGAGGATGAATTGTGGCCGTCTAACATCAAGGATGAACTGTAAGAGAAAATACTCTGGGAGACCTGAAGAAGCCTTCATAGGAATTATGGTATTCCAAATCTGTTTATTAATGTAGAATTTTTGTTCAAGAAGCTCGAATGGACGGCAGATCTTGTTACGGGAACATGATGCAGAGAGATAAAAATACAGTGAAGACAGGATTTTTCCCTTTAGCGGATGTAGAAATCCTCTTATGACATAAAAAATAAGCAGGAGCCCAATTTGGGTCTCCTGCTTATTCGAGATTCAAAGTCTTATGTAACTGTATAGGAAAGGTTTTTAAGTCTTTCGGCAAGCTAAACTGAACCTTTGTTTCTCAAGTCTTTGGCAGGATCTTTATGTAATTTTTGCCCCCCAGTAAAAATTACCGGATCTTACCAATGAAAATTTACAAAATCAGATATTATAAAAATATCTAATAATACTACATCAAAAATAGCAATCCTTTAAGATTTAAAATAATGGTTAACAGAACTTTATGAATTTTTGGAGAATAAAATTAAAACTACAGATTATTCCTATAAAATGGGCTATTGCCATATGGTAAATAAGGAGTGGTTACTAATTGATTTTTAGTTATTTACCTGTTATTCTTTTTTGAAAGATTTGAATTGGATTCTTTTTTTTCTCTCTGATGTTCTTCGGCTTGTTCGGCTTGTTTTTTAAGCTTGATAATAGTGTAGATAAATATTATTAACAGAACGAATCCCATGATAATGGCGAAACCGG
>JBAVJE010000356.1:0-4028 GCA_049687615.1 Salinimicrobium sp.
ACCGATTATCGTTTTTGTACGGTGGTATGTTTGTCTCGTTGAAATGAACGAATGATTTTCGACTAACACTAAATTTTTAAGACATGAACACTTTAAGAAACAAAGTACAGTTGATTGGAAACGTAGGAAACGCACCTGAAATCATCACTCTTGAATCTGGCAAGAAACTCGCCAAATTCTCGATCGCCACCAATGAATCATATAAGAACGCAAAAGGTGAAAAAATCACAGATACTCAGTGGCACAACGTGGTCGCGTGGGGTAAAACCGCAGAACTGGTAGAAAACTACGTACCTAAGGGAAAAGAAGTAGGCGTTGAGGGAAAATTAACAAGTCGCAGCTATGAAGACAAGGACGGCATCAAAAGATATATCACCGAAGTGGTTTGCAATGAATTATTGCTACTCGGCAAATAATGATCTAGCAACAATAATCTATCGTATCATGAATAATCTAAAGAACAATGTGCAGCTTTCCGGGAATGTGGGAAGGGCACCTGAGATCATCAGCCTGAGTTCAGGAAAAAAGCTTGCGAGATTTTCTATTGCCACACGGGAAACTTATAAAAACCATTTAGGTGAAAAAATAACAAACACTCAGTGGCACAACATTATCGCCTGGGGTAAAATCGCCGAAATGATCGAAAAGGACGTGCCAAAAGGCCGGGAGGTGGAGATCTCCGGTAAACTTAGCAGCCGCAGCTATGAAGACAAAAACGGAATTAAAAAATATATCACCGAGGTCGTTTGCAACGAGCTGCTGTTGTTGGAAAAATAATTTTAGGTTTCTGAAAAGAAAAATCCCGCCCTGTGGACCAAACCCCAAATAAAGTCCAGCTTTTTTGGGAGCACCTATGGGTCGCGGGATTTTCCTTTTTAATTTTCAGTTTAATTGTCGATGAGAATACTTCTAAAAGAAGATCTCCTGCGCCAGCCTGAATGTATTTGTATGCGCATCAATGATATGCCTGATTTGTGGGGAATACCCGCCGCCCATACTTACCTCTACCGGAATGTTAAGGTCATGGCAGGTTTGCAACACAAACCGGTCGCGTTCTTTCGCTCCCGCTTCGGTGCAGGCCAATTTGCCAAGCTTGTCGCTGGCCAGAATGTCAACGCCGCTCAGGTAGAAGATGAAATCGGGTTGTTGTTCCGTTATCAGCTGTGGGAGGGTTTTCTTCAGCAGGCGAAGGTATTCTTCGTCTCCCGTTCCGTTTTCCAGTTCAAGATCAAGATCGCTTTTCTCCTTTTCAAAAGGGTAATTCTTTTTCCCGTGCATGGAAAAGGTGAAAACTGAAGGCTCTTCTGAAAAAATTTCGGCAGTACCATTTCCCTGGTGCACATCGAGATCCACAATAAGGATTTTCTTCGCAAGTTTATTCCGAAGCAGGTAACTCGCCGCGATCGCCTGGTCGTTGAGAATACAAAAGCCTTCTCCCCGAAAGGAATAAGCGTGATGTGTGCCGCCGGCGATGTTCATGGCAATGCCGTTTTCAAGGGCAAGTTTTGCGGCTTCGATCGTACCTTGCGCGATCTTCATTTCCCGGTCAACCAGGCCACGGGAAAGTGGAAAACCTATTTTTCTAATAGCCTTTCGATCCAGGTTGAGATTCTTCAGGTCCCGAAAATACTGCTCTTGATGTACGGCCAGCACATCTTCATCACTGGGGAATCCGGGTTCAAAAAAGTTATTTTTGGAACAAGTTCCCTCATGCAAAAGCTGCTGTGGCAGCAGTTCATATTTTTCCATGGGGAAACGATGGCCTTCTGGTAAAGGATGTTTATAGATAGGATGATAGGCGATCTTGAGCATGAAGCTTTAACCCTTTAAATTTCATTATTTATCTGAAAGGAATGTACTTCATGAATCAAATCGCCATTGGTGGTAAAACCTTCAATGATCAGTTCAAAATCCACCTCGGGAGTGGGAATGAAGAAGGAAGTATCCTCTCCATTTTCTGAATGCAGATGGGGCTTCCAGTCTATTACTCCAAATTTCTGAAAAAACTGATCTGAAGTATTTGCATATTTAGGTCTGTAAAAAGATTTTTTCCGGCTGTAGCCCAAAGGTATTTCAAACTCCTGAATTCTCGTACGGCCATTAAAAGCTGAATGCCTTCCGGTTACATCCCTATAAATTTTTATACTACCATTGCCTCCCCAAACAGAATTATTTATACCACTCTTGTCTATATCCACATAATCCACATTGACAAGACTATAGTTATTTAATACAGCTCCATCAAGGGCAGGCATTTCGTCAATAAAAACTGCCATTTTACTTCCTCTCGAGAAAACCTTGAATGAACCTGTTTCCTCTACGACCTGAAGCCCTCTAGATCTGAGAAATTGCGCTAAGGTTGGATATGCACGAATATCACCTTCTGTAATTACAGCGATGGTTCCAAATGCGCTTCTATTCAATTTCCTCTCCCGCTCTTGATCTTTATTTCTCGTGGTTTCAATTATAACCTCTTCCAGTTCTTCAAAATTCTTCATCTCATCATCCTTAAAAGCTGGCTGGGCTATAAGGCTTGTGTTATCAACCTCGTGTATCTTTTGTGAAAGGGCTTCTATGTTGGGGTGAAAAAAGGGAATCTTATTGGGGAAAAACCGGAGATTAAGTCCTGCAGGCAACAAATCATCGTTCTTTCTAAGTCGTGACATGGCAAGAGTATCACCTTCCAAAGCTTTAAACCCGTCGTAAATGAACGTATTGTTATCTTGCGGGATCACAAAATAATCAATGGGGTTTATTGAGGTGGCGTGTACGATATACCGCTGATCCTTATTAAAAATTCTTTTATTGACGATTTGTGCTTCAAAACTAAAATTATTTTCCTCCGGGTATTTCATTTCTCCCTTAGATTCAAATATGGAGGTCCAATCATAGCTGCTCCATCCCTGAGTCAACAATAAATTATCCAGTTCATATTTCTTCCGGTTATCTATGTCCTCGAAATACCATCCGCCACTTTCAACAGCAGCTTTGACGTACGGCTGTAAAAAATTATAGGAAATGATATCGTGGTTTCTATTATAAGAAAGAGTATTCTTCGGTAGAATTGCAATACTAAATTTTCTGTCTTTGGTGGTATCAAAAGACATGTTGAATTCCAATGTGTCACCTTTTTTCTGGATCTTCGGTTTATTTATCTTATCCACTGGTAATCCAGTATAGTTGAAAACCATCCTTTCAGCCACAGGTAAAAGATCTTCATCAAATAAGGTAAATATATTTACACCCGGATCCATTTTGCTAAAGTTGAATATCAAAGGGATATTCTTCTGTTTTTCAAAATTTATAGGATAAGTTTCCAAGGCATTTGTTCCCTGGACCGAAAGTATATAATCGCGTTTCCCGAATTCTAGAGTTTTGGAGTTGGTAATGATCTGAAGTCGCAATTCTGCATTTCGTTGTGTAGCAAAAAGAAGTATACCTTTACCTTCCACTTTTGGTCTGAAATCAACGCGATGTCCTTTTCCCTTTATGATGACCACAGCGCTGTAACGCTCTTTTTGATTAGGGATAAAAGAAAACTTTCCTATTCCGAATTCATTCAGTTCTACAGAATCAATAATTTCACCTTTTCCCCCCTTTACTTGCACAATTGCATTGGGCACACCATGCCCATGGCTATCCCTGACGATGATTCCAACGTGGTTCATTACATTGTTCAGTAAATGGCCACTTTCAGGCAAAAATTGGGCATCAATTGTTCCTAAAGAATTTCTATAGGGATTCTGAAAATCAGTACTCGATTCAAGAACTTTTATTTTTTCAGTAAAATAGTTCTGTTCATCAAAATTTCGCATCCAATTGGTAAAAGCTGTAATAGTATAATCACCGGGAAGAAAATCTGAATCAATATCATAAACGCTTGAAGCCACTCCTCCTTCTACCAGCAGCACTTCCTGCTTCAGGACTTCACCCCGCGTATTTGCAATTTGCACGTAAAGATTGGAGGTAATATCTGAAGGCTTGAGGTTGCTTTTATTCACCACGTATGCCGCAATACCCAATTGCTC
>JBAVJE010000357.1:0-9975 GCA_049687615.1 Salinimicrobium sp.
GATGAAAAGTGTGATTGTTTTTATTGCTTTAATGATGCTTACAAAGCCTTTATGGCCGGTGGTAGATTATGCGATCAATTATGATTATATCGTTGACAATCTTTGTGAAAACAAAGACAAGCCCGAAATGCACTGTAACGGGAAATGTTATCTAAAGAAACAATTAGCCGAAGAGACTACCGGCAAAGAAAAAAGTCCCTTCAGTAATAAATTTTATTATTCTGAAATTCCACAGTTCATCATTTCTGAAAAACTTCCCGAATTTAAATTTGCTTTTTGTTCTGAAATTTCTTCTGCTGAAATAGGGTACAAACCCAATATGAATAATTCTCTTTTCAGTTCAAAAATCCTACATCCACCGCAATTGAGATAATTTTTAATTCAGGTGTTTTTGCGAAGATTTCTAAACTTTCCGGAACACCGATTTTTTAATTATCAAAACTACAGCAAAATGAAACTATCTGTAAGTACATTTCCCTTTCGGGAGATGCTTAGAGGAAGGCTTTGGTATGCACTGATATTTTGGAGTCTCACGCCTAAGATATTTGCACAGGAGCCCCCCGTCGATAGCCTTAAGACGATCAACCTCAATGAGGTGTTGATCATCTCGGCCGACAAAAAACTAGATTACCAAAAACAACGAAAACCCCTGTCTTCTCTAGACCAGTTTTTAGAATCTGCACGTAACGTGAAGATGATAAAACGTGGGGCATACGCCTGGGAGCCTTCTATGAATGATATGGCTTCTGAACGCCTGTCAATTACCATTGACGGAATGCAGATCTTTGGGGCATGTACCGATAAAATGGATCCCGTAACCTCTTATGTTGACGTTTCTAATCTTTCTGAAATTCAACTTAGGTCAGGGCAAAAGGCCGCGGTTTTCGGAAACAGTATTGGAGGTGGTATCAATATGAAGATTGCCAAAAGTGGGTTTGAACCTGCCGGGTGGAGTGCTTCTTTAGAAAGTGCCTTTGAGAGTAATAATCAAATGCGCGTGTTTGGAGCCGAATTAAATTTTTCTGATGAGAAATTTTACATGAATAGTGACTTTATCTACCGCAAAGCCGATAATTATAGTGCGGGTGGAGATGAGGAAGTGGAATTTTCCCAGTTCGAGAAATATAACTTCTCTCTCAATTCGGGCTATAAAATTTCTGAAGGTAAGTCACTTGCTGCCACTTTAATTTATGACGAAGCGAACGATGTAGGTTATCCCGCCCTGACCATGGATGTTTCCCTGGCTCGCGCGCTTATTAGTTCGTTAAGTTTTACCCAGGAAAAGTTTCTGAATTTCAACAACTGGGAATCGAAAGTGTATTACAACCATATCAAACATGTTATGGATGACACAAAAAGACCGGATGTGCCTATTCACATGGACATGCCGGGATGGAGTGAGACCTTCGGTTTCTATTCACAGGCTGATCTTATGAAGGAAAAGAACCATTTTTTCTTTAAGCTGGATGGTTTTTTCAACAAATCTGTGGCTGAAATGACCATGTACCCCCAGAATAGTGAAGAACCGCTAATGTTTATGTTCACCTGGCCTGATGTTCATACTAAAGATCTAGGATTTTATGCCGAAGATCATCTGAAGTTTGAAGCAGATTGGCTGAAACTTTCCACAAGGCTGAGCTATCATGCAAATACGGTAACTGATCAATTCGGACTGAAAAGTTTGGAGATTTTCTATCCTGAAATGGAAAAGACCAATACCCGTTTTCTAAAAACTTTTTCTGCACAATACCACAAAACGCTCGCGCCCTTCTCCCTGGATGGTTTACTTTCTTATGGGGAACGGGCACCTTCGGTTTCTGAAGGTTATGGGTTTTACCTGTTTAATAGCTTTGATAACTACGATTATATTGGTGATCCCGATTTGCAGACTGAGAGTTCCATAGAAGCCAATCTTTCGGTCAATTATGAAAAGCAGGAGTTTGAAACAAGTCTCATGCTTCGTTACTTTCATATTTCCAATTTCATTTTGGGAAAAGTGGACTCAGAACTTAGCACAATGACCATGGGTGCCTCTGGGGTTAAGATTTATTCGAACCTGGATTACGCGAGACTTTTCAATACATCACTCTCAGGACTTTACCACATTTCGGAAGCTTTAGATTTTTCGGGACAGGTTACCTATCACCGTGGGGTTGACGATGAAGGAGAAAACCTTCCGCTCATAAGCCCGTTATCTTATCAGGCTATGTTGGATTTCTATAAAAACCAATATTCGGCATCTCTTTCCGTAGAAGGCGCAGGAAAACATACTAATTACAACCCCTCTTATGGGGAAACAAAAAATGCTTCCTATGCAATTCTATCGGCCAGTTTTGGCAAAAGGCTCTTTATCGATGAGAATGATCTCTTTGTAAAAGCCGGGGTGGAGAATATTCTCGACACCTATTACACTACTTATAGCGACTGGAATAATATTCCGCGTATGGGCAGAAATATTTATGTTACTGTCTCTTATTCAATAAATTAAAAAAAACTAAAAATGAATAACTTAAAATACTTTTTTGCAACAGTGATTTTTTCACTCCTGTTCATGGGCTGTTCAGATGACAGCGATAATATTGTGGAACCTAATCCCATGGAAGACCTAATGAAAATTTATGAGTTTCCGGCTGACGGATATGCTATAGAAATTTATTCGGAAAATCCTGAACTGGAGGTGGGTTATAATAAAATCTCACTTCGAATAAAGGATGTTTCCAACAACGAATATGTTACAAATGCCAATCTTTCCTGGATGCCTGTAATGCATATGGAAACCAAGGAACACTCGGCCCCGCATACCGCTTTAGATAACTCTGAAAACAATTCTGTCTATACGGGTGCTATCGTTTTTCAAATGCCGAGTAATGAGACTGAGTACTGGGACCTTCAGCTCACTTTTAGTGCCAATGGTCAGACCATAACCAAGACTGATCAAATAAACGTCTTGCAGCCGGCTGATGGTTTGAAGAAAATTCAGGTATTTGTTGGAAATGATGACGCCAAGTACGTGCTGGCCTATGTAGAACCACAAGTACCGGAAATTGGGATCAATGATTTTGAGGCTGTGCTTTACAAAATGGAAGATATGATGACTTTCCCGCTGGTAGAAAATTATACGATTACCGTAGACCCCAGAATGCCCGGAATGGACAATCATAGCTCTCCTAATAATCAGGATTTAGTTTACAACGCCGTTTCAAAAATGTATGAAGGGAAGTTATCACTTACCATGACCGGTTACTGGAAGATCAATTTAAAACTGATAAACCAAAGTGGGGAAACCGTTAAGGGTGAAGATGTGACAGAAGATAATCCTGCGAGTAGTCTTTACTTTGAATTGGAATTCTAGTCTTTTTCAACAACCGGAGTCTTAAAATAGATTTGAGATTTTAAGAAAAATGACGGCAAATAGCCGTCATTTTTTTGTCCCAAATTTTTACTTCAAGAATACCTTGAGGGGTTTAAGAAATTTTATTCCCTCATGGAGGGGCTAATTCCCCCGTATCGATAGGTCTCGGGTGGCCTAGAATTTAAAAATTATTTTCTCACGATTATTTTCCGGTCATAGCTGTGGGGCGTGTTCCGGAGTTCTTTATGATTACACTAATCTATATGTTTGGTTTTTGGTTGGGGAAAATTCAGGATGTTTGTTCAAATACAATTTTATGGATTCTACCAATTTAAATTCTGTTTTCTTTCGGTTTTTGCCATATTTGGAAGGCACCCCCTGTATAGTTATAAAACTGGCACGATATACTTTGTCCATTTCTATGTGCCTGCCCTTGAAGAATAGTTCCTGGATTCTTTCTCCATCTGGATTTTCAATCCGCACATTGAGATGTAATCCAAAAATTCGCTTGGCATAACCACCCATTTGTTTCATAGGGTCGCAGTTATATGTGTGGGCGAGGTTTTCTTCCAACATATCTTTAATTTCTTCGCCGGTCAATTCAATCACTGAAACGGGCGGATTCATAGGTGCCATATTATAAAGATCATTTTCTGTGATATTACCTTTTTCGATAGGAATTCCGTAACGCCATCCATTCGAAAAACAAATATCTGTATTGGTGACAAAACAGGCCCCGGAGTGCATCAATTCATCTAAACTGGCATTAATGCCTGCATATCTGTGTAATAGTTTCTTCGTTTTTCCAACATTAGTAGTGAAAATGTCTTTGTGATCTTTTAAGACATGGTCAACCAATGTTTTCATTTCTTCGTTTTCTGAAATTTTATCGTCAATGGTAATGAGTTCATATTGATGTGATTGAATTTTACCTTCTTTGAGGTCTAACATCAATTTTCCAAGAAATGAGCCGTGACAACCACATTGAATGATCAATGAACCATTTATTTTCACGGGAGAATATAAGCGGTTGTGAGTGTGTGCGCTCAAGCAAACATCAATCCCATTCACTTGCTTTAACAGTTCCATGTCTTGCGGAAACCCGTTGTGAGAAAGCAGAACAATTAAATTGGCTCCTTCTTTTTTAAGTTTTTCAATATGCCCGGGCACTTCTTTTATTCCATTGGTGAACCTTAAGTCGCCTGCAAAGGAAGGAGGCATTACCTTATCCACGATTAAAGCGGCAAGACCTATAACACCTATTTTCACATCTTCTACGTTAAACATCTTTGTAGGTTCTGTAAACATTTCACCATTAGGTTTATAAATGTTACAGGCCAAATTCGGATAATTTAATTGATTTGTCAGGTTTTTCAGCTGTTCCGGACCGTAAGCAAATTCCCAATGGCTGGTCATGGCATCAAAATCCATTTTATTTAAAATAGGGATCATGGCTTGTCCCCTGGAGTACACTATGGGCTTGGTTCCGTGAAATGTATCTCCACCATCAAATAATAAAGTATGGGGATTTTTCTTTCTTAGTTCTTCCACTTTAGTAAAAAGACGGGCATAACCACCAGCTTCGGCAATGTATTCACCATTTTCGTCGTAAAACAATTCGTTATGTGGGGCAATATATCCGTGTACATCATTAATAAATAGAATATCAAGTGTCATGTTTGAGTTTTTACCAGAATCTACATCTTAAGTTTTTTTATTTATCCTAATTTAATGCTAAAAGATAAGCCGCATCCCAACCATTATATACCTGTTAAATCTCCTGCAGGTATTCATTTTCAGTATTTTCAAACTCCGGTTTTGCATTTTTTAGCTGAATATTCCCACCTTTTCTTTCGGAAAAATAAAGAGCAGCGAAGAGGCAGGGATCACAATTTTAAAGGTCTAACCAAGATTGGCAACTGTAAAAAGAATGAAGGCAATTTTCTTCAATTTATGCGGAAGTAATTTTTTGGTCATGAGTTTTATTTAAAACTTCGGGTTGTCAAAAATGGGATTTTTGAGAAGTAACTTTTTCACACCGTTATTCCGGCAGCCGGTAGTTCGAGTGATTTTCAAAACCTGTTTTCGAACCACCCCGATGGCCATCTGGGCACCCGAACTGACGGGTTTTGGCAGTGTTAAAGATAGAGCCGTCAGTTCGAGTAGGCTCTTTCGAAACGCCAGGTGAGAAAAGCCGTATCGAGAACAAGGCGCATCTAAAACTCCCGTCGTTCTCGATACATTTTTCTTTGCCGCTCTTGCGTCAAACAAAAACACTCGAACTGACGAGGTGCCAGAACAGAGGCGGTAATCAGTGGTCAGTTGGTCGGTAATACGCTAAAAGTAATGGTATTCAAAAATGACATTTTTGGGAGGTATATACCTTCAGTTATTTTCTTCTTTGCCGTTAAAACGATTTTATCGGGATGTCTACAGGATACACCTCTGAAAACGATGTCATTCATTTATTCCTGTTCTTTTTTGCATCGCCCAAAAAAGAACCAAAAAAGTCTAGGCTTACGAAAATATTGCTAAAATTTTCATTCGGAGCCTAAATTTTAGGAACTCGCCACAAACGAATGTCTTCAAACGTAATTTCTTTCGGCTCGAACAGCCTAAAATTTTACGGCTTGCTCATTTCAATTTTTACGCAAAATTTTCTACTAGAACTAACGGGAGTTAGAAATGAGGCGCATACTACTTTCCGCCGTTACTGTATCTTATTTCTTTTAAAAACCAAATCCAGCAATTAACGAGTAATGACTAAATTTATCCTTAGATAAACCATTGTCATTCACCAAACCCTAAACTTTAAATTTTATATGAATTCAAATACCTCCTCTTCAGTAACGGCACGTACAATTGGCTTTTTTGGGGCGCTAGGCATTGGAGTAGGAGCGATGGTTGGGGGCGGAATACTGGCTCTGGCCGGGGTGGCCTTCGCGGTAAGCGGGCCTTCGGCAATCCTGGCCTTTGCGCTCAATGGATTAATAGCTTTTATCACTGCTTTTAGTTTTGCTGAAATGGCTTCTGCGAATCCGCAGTCGGGCGGCACATATACTTATGCCAAGAAAGCGCTCTCCCTGCAGGTCGCTTTTGGAGTGGGATGGATTGTCTGGTTTGCCTCCCTGGTAGCGGCAGTTCTATATGCTCTTGGATTCGGGGCTTTTGCTGTGTTTGCACTGCAGCAGATTCCATCAGATGGTCTCAGTGGAATTCTAGGTTTTGAAATGCTGCCGGTTTTGCTGGCGCTGGCTGCAATAGGATACTTCGCCTTTAGTCTTACCAGAAGCTCCGGGGACGGAGGTGCAGTTATTAACCTGGGAAAGATCTTAGTTTTCGCTGTGCTTATAGCCGGCGGACTGGCTGTTTTTGTGCAAACTCCCTTCAGTCATATCACAAAAAGCCTGGACCCGTTCTTTTCGGGTAGTTTCAGCGGAGTCATCGCAGCAATGGGTTATACGTTTATCGCACTTCAGGGGTTTGATTTAATAGGTTCTGCTGCGGGTGAATTAAAAAATCCTGAAAAAACAATTCCAAAAGCAATGATAGGTACGCTTGCGGTAGGTCTCGCTGTTTACCTGCCTCTGCTTTTTTTAATGTCAACCGTAGGAGTGCTGCCGGGGGATTCAATAGCAGAAATGAGCAGGGAAAATCCTGAGACCGTCTTAGCTGTCGCTGCACAAAATTACATGGGAGCATTTGGTTTCTGGTTGGTCCTGGTAGCGGGTATATTTTCCATGTTATCGGCTTTACAAGCCAATCTCTTTGCAGCCTCACGAATCTCACTGAGTATGGCAAAGGATCGAACATTGAATTACCACCTGTCAAAAATTGATAAAAAATTCGGAACTCCGGTGACCTCAATTTTGGTTACCTGCGGAATTGTAGGAGTTCTGGTTTTGATCCTGCCAGATCTGGCAGCGGCCGGTGCTGCTTCCAGTTTGATCTTTCTGATCACCTTTGCACTGGCTCATCTCATTATGATCTTAATGCGCAACCGTGGGTATAAAGAGAGTAAAACCTTTAGGGCGCCTTTCTTTCCGGCCCTTCCCATCGTGGGTATTATCTGCTGTTTGGGATTAGCAATATTTCAGGCTATTGTGGTACCAGCTGCCGGTTTTATAGCACTATTATGGCTGGTCATAGGTGCAGTCCTGTTTGTATCCTTTTTCGTAAATAAAGCCCGGGCAATAGAAGCGTCTGAACATGCTCTGGATCCGGATCTTATCCGCCTAAGAGGATTAAGTCCGCTCGTGCTGCTCCCCATTTCGAATCCTGCAAATGCAGAATCAATGGTTTTTCTGGCTAACGCACTGGCCCCTCCGGTAATTGGAAGGATCCTGCTTCATTCGATCGTTATTCCGAGTACCGAAAAGGATGATCTTGATAAACGACTGAAATCAAGTGGGGAGGTTACGCAATATGCCCTTAAAGCCTCTTTTGAAACCGGCTTACGGCCCGAAACACTTACCACCATCGCAAACCATCCCTGGGAAGAGATTGAACGTGTGGCCAAAGAGCACAAATGTGCGAGTTTGTTGTTAGGATTAAGTGATCTAAATGATTTACCAACCCTTCAAAATCTTGAAAAGCTAGTGAAACATGTAAATGCAGATGTGGTTGTTTTTCGGCAGCCTTTCAGCGGATGGAAAATTACTGCGGCAAGGAAAGTTCTTATTCCTGTCGCCGGATTTGATAGTCATGACCCGTTACGGGCAAGTGTCGCTGCCAGCCTGTGGCGTGCCTCCCAGCCTGAAATTACATTTATTCAAATCCTGCCACATCACACTCCCCGGGAAACAATTGAAAAGAATAATTTGCGATTATCACGTTTTGCTGGTAGCATAATTCCGGGAAAGACTAAAGTGGACATCATACAAAGTGATGATGTAGTGTCAGAACTCATCAATCAGGCTGGGGAGCATGATTTGGTAATAATGGGATTGGGAAAAGCCGGTAAAAATCAGAAAGCATTTGGGAACCTGGCTCTTGCTCTGGCTGAAAAAACAAATTCCGGTTTAATATTTATAAGTGAGAAATAAATGCGCTCTTAGTTCGAGTGATTTTTAAAATCTGTTCTCGACATAATCCCGATGGCCATCGAGATCACTTGATTCACCGTCAGTTCGAGTGATTTTTAATGAGCGTGAGCGAAGGAAAAATTGTATCGAGAACAGAGGCGTAATTCTAATTCCCATCGTTCTCGATACTTTTTTGCCCTGCTTTCGCATTGCAGAAAAAACTCGAACTGACGGGTTTTTGTAATGTTGAAGATAATGCTGTCAGTTCGTGTCGCCTTCAGTTCGATCTGCCGTCAGTTCGAGTTTCCTGATCGAGCCGTAGCGAGAACAGGAAATATCGAGAACAGAGGCGAGTCTAAATCCCCGTTGTTCTCGATACTTTTCCCGCCCTGCTTTCGCATTGCAGAAAAAACTCGAACTGACGGGTTTTTGGAATGTTGAAGATAATGCTGTCAGTTCGTGTCGCCTTCAGTTCGATCTGCCGTCAGTTCGAGTTTCCTGATCGAGCCAGAGCGAGATCAGGAAGTATCGAGAACAGAGGCGTAATTCTAATTCCCATCGTTCTCGATACGTTTTCCGCCCTGCTTCCGCATTGCAGAAAAAACTCGAACTGACGCGGCATCGCTTAACCTGACCGGGGATTGAGAACGGAGGGTTTAAGGAGTTAAATTTTAGTGAATTCAATATTTCGCAATCTTCCCACATCATTGAACCTGAATCCTGATATTTCATTACTGTCATTACGTAGGAATTCTATGATTCCCAGCCTGTCGGTATTAAAAACATCACCGGCCATCGGACTTAGACTTGTAATATCAAAATCCAAATATTTTTTAAAAGTATCGGGGAGCTGCAAAAATAGTTTTCCGTCTTTTTCGATTAAGGAGTAGGTCACGTCCAATGCCTCCTGGTGATATGCACCAACAATATCCCGGGGAGCAGGTGAAGCTTTAGAAAGTTCCTGTGAATCCACGAAATCTCCTTTTTGTATACTCTTACCCTGGATGAGGTTCAATTGATTGGGCATAGCCTTTCCGGATTCCAAAAAGTTAATTTGTGCATCAAATTCCCCGATAAAAAAATTGGTTTCCGATTCGGGATGTAATTGAAATCGTTGATCATCGGGTAATGCAAGGAATAATTTTTCATTGTCCAACACTACCTTCAGGAGCATACCATCTTTCATTCGGTAGCTTCCTGTCCATTTATTCAGCTTTTCTTCAGGAAGGCTAACGGCTATTCGTTCTACCGGTTTTTCCTTAATTAAAAATTCGGCAAGTATCTCCTCGGTCAACTGGTAAATTATATCCGCAACATTTATTTTCTCATTGTTGGTCAATACTGTAATTCCCAGTTTGTGCTCGGGAAATAACATCATATAGGAAGCAAAACCCTGGGTGCCACCGCTATGGTAAACTCTTTGGACCCCTTTATACTCTTTAACGTTTAATCCGAAAGAATAGGAGAGGGTATCTCCTGAAGGGAGCACAAAGGAAGGGGTCATCATTTTAGTGACCTGTTGCTCCTACCTTGAATTTCTCTGGAGGAACAGGTTCATCCAGGTGAGCATATCATTCATGCTGAAGTAAAAATTAGATG
>JBAVJE010000358.1:0-2835 GCA_049687615.1 Salinimicrobium sp.
TCTGGATACATACTACGAAATGGCTTTTTGGAAGCCCTTTTGGACTATTCCCTACAGTTTTTTTTCTAAATGCGGAATACATTCCGTCATAGACAAAGGCCTGCCTGAAGGATTTCGCCAGAACTTCAATTGTCCCATAATCTTTATAGTAGCCGGCATCTTCTCCAGTGAGCAGGGTGTGAACCGAATGATGAAAATCGTCCACCCACTGGCCTTCGAGCCCGTAACCGCCTTTTTCATAAGGTTTGATGATCCTAATGTCGTTGAGATCACTTTCGGCAATTAAGGTAAGTCGCCTACCGATGTTTTCTTCAAGGGCATCAACTTCTTCACTCAGTTCCTTTAGAAAATGTTTCGCTCCGCGGTCAATGATTTCGTGTATCGCATCCAGCCGAAGACCGTCAAAATGAAATTCCTCAAGCCACATGAGCGCATTCTGGATAAAATGGTTGCGCACCTGGTCTGAGTACTCATCATCAAAGTTTATCGCACTGCCCCAGGGAGTATGATATTTATCGGTGAAATAGGGACCATATTGAGAAATGTAATTTCCTTCGGGACCAAAGTGGTTATAAACCACATCCAGGAGCACCGAAAAGTTTCTTTTATGACAGGCATTGATCAGTTTTTTAAGTCCCTCTGTTCCGCCGTAGCTGTCTTGAGGGGCAAAAGGATAAACGCCATCGTAACCCCAGTTACGATCTCCCGGAAATTGGGCGATGGGCATAAGTTCCAGCGTATTCACCCCCAGTTCTTCCAGGTGATCCAGCTTGTCAATTACGGCCTCAAAAGTGCCTTTGGGCGTGAAGGCACCCACGTGCAGCTCATAGATGATCATATCATCCAGCTCTCTGCCTTTCCAGGCGCTGTCCTGCCATTGAAAAGAAAAAGGATCGATAAGTTGGGACCAGGAATGCACTCCATGGGGCTGGTATTTGGAAGCAGGATCGGGAAAATCATCCTTCCCATTAAGTCTAAATTGGTAAAGCCCCCCGGGTTGGATTGCTTCGGTTTCGGTTTCCCAATAGCCGTCCCGGTCTTTGATAAGTGGCACGGGCTCTTTCTCTCCTTTAATTATGAGGTCTACAGATTCGGCCAGGGGCGACCAGACTAGGAACCTGCTGTCCCGGTTTTTCAGAAATTCCGCTCCTATCTTTTTCTTCATATACCTGAAAGGTTTTCTCTGAGAAATCCAGTGAATTCAAAGCTATGAATGAATAAATAGAAGACTTAATGTTTAATACTTTTTTAACTAAGGGTGTGCCTATACTTACCTAAATTTAAATGATTTAGAACACGTCAAGCCCCTGATTTTTCAAATAATCGGAAGAAATTAAATCCAATTTTATTAAAAAGAATTTATGGAATATGAAGGTCATAAAAGAGCCAGTATAAGAAATGTCTCCCCCGAAATTGACTGTGGGAGATACCCGATAAAAAGAGTTACAAATGAAGAGATAAAAGTTGAAGCAGACATCTTTGGCGACGGTCATGACAAGGTCGATGCGGTTTTACTGTATCGCCCGAAAAGAAAGGGCCGCGGTCGCGAAAAAAAATGGCAGGAGCAACGCATGAATTTTGAAGGCAATGACCATTGGTCTACCGTTTTCAGCCTTGATCAAACCGGAGATTATGAATATACAATTGAAGCCTGGGTCGACCATTTTACCACCTGGCAAGAGGATCTAAAGAAAAAACATGATGCCGGCCAAAACATGCACACCGAGCTGCTAATTGGGGCAGACTTAATGACTAAAGCAGTAGAAAGGGCCAGCGCGGCTAACCGTAAGCAACTTAAGGCATGGATCGCCCTGCTCAAGGACGACGAAAAGGAAGGACAGGCCATCTCTGAAGTGCTTAGTGATAATGCCTCCAAAGTGATGTATGAATCCCGCGACAGGCAAAGAGCCTATGCTTATGATAGAATCCTTGAGGTGCGGGTAGAGCGAAAAAAGGCACTTTTTAGTGCCTGGTATGAATTTTTTCCACGCTCCTCTTCTCCCGAAAAAGGTAAACATGGAACTTTTAAAGACTGTGAAAATGTCCTTCCTGAGGTGTCAAAACTGGGATTTGATGTCATTTATTTTCCACCAATACATCCCATTGGCCGCAGCCACAGGAAAGGCCTCAACAATGCTACCGAAGCTGAGGAAGGAGATCCGGGTTCACCGTGGGCGATAGGTGCCAAAGAAGGAGGGCATAAGGCTATTCATCCCGAACTGGGAACCATGGAAGATTTTCAACGACTCATTAAAAGAGCCAAGGGAATGGATATTGAAATCGCCCTTGATTTCGCCATTCAATGCTCTCCAGACCATCCTTACGTCAAAGAGCACCCCCAATGGTTTAAATGGAGACCTGACGGCACAGTACAGTATGCAGAAAATCCGCCTAAAAAATACCAGGACGTACTGCCGGTAAACTTTGAAACCGAAGACTGGAAAAACCTCTGGGAGGAACTTAAGAGTATCCTGGAGTTTTGGATAGACAAGGGAGTAAGGATCTTTAGAGTCGATAATCCACATACCAAAACCTTTTTGTTTTGGGAGTGGTGTATCAAAGAGATCAATGCCAGGCACGACGGAATTATTTTCCTGGCCGAGGCCTTTACCAGGCCAAGGGTGATGGAGGAATTGGCAAAGATTGGATTTACCCAGTCTTACACTTATTTCACCTGGCGAAATAACAAAGAAGAATTTATCGAATACCTAACGCAGCTTACCATGACCCCAACTCGGGAATATTACCGGCCTAACTTCTGGCCCAATACGCCAGATATTCTTCCCATCTCTCTAGAAAATCAACAAGAACCGGCTTTCCTTATAAGACTTATCC
>JBAVJE010000359.1:0-2556 GCA_049687615.1 Salinimicrobium sp.
ATTTGGTGTTATCTGTTTGTATTGATGCACAAGATATCGCTGAGTCTATTTCACCTATAAAGAGGAAGAGTTCTTTAAGGTCTTTTGCATTATGTTCTAAAGACTTTTGAAAACTGTAAAAAAGAATTGGCTCTAAATTGAACGTGATTTTTATAATTTCTGAGATGAACCAAAATAAAAGAGCATATTCATTATCCAGTTTTTTCTCCCACTCAATAAATCTAATTTTTGATAAAATAGATTTTACATTCTTTAAATAACTGAAGTCTTTATAGAAGGTTCTAATTTCTTCTGAAGCGCTCAATTTCCTGGCTACGTGATAGCCGGTGGTCAATTGCCCCACACCATTTAAATATAACTGAATTGAAGACTTGTTTTTATAATGAAAAACAAGATTGATGAAGAATATAGGGATTAAAAGAAGGGACCATACTGGATTAAAAAAACTTAGAATAATTGACGAAATTGCGGCTATTGACAGAAAACGGAAGAGCCATATTTTACCAGATTTCTCTATCTTTTGTGAGCGAAAAATTTCTTCAAAATAATAGGCTTTGTTAGAGGATAGTTTTGATAGTTCTAGCTGACTTTTAACTCGTAGTGTTTGGTCTGCCTTAAATACTTCAGTAATTTTTCCAAATTGTTTTAATTCAGAAATATCAGTTATTGTTCTAAGTTTATAGTAGAGATATTGTTGACCGATTTTTGAAGTAGTTCTATCTAAGAATCTGAAAACTTCATTCATATCTAAATCAACCCAGGTATTGTTAGATATTATTTGAAATACATTCTGAGGGGATTTATGATTTTTAAAAAATTGATTGATCAAATCAAAATCGAGATATTTTTCATTATTGGGTTTCCCCCAATTTACTATTAGTGAGTTTCTAATAGATTTATTTCTCACTTTTTTCAACCGGATACTAACAAGGTATATTACAATTAAAATTAATACAAAACCTAAGATCCAATTCATATAAAAACGTATTTCACGGTTAACTTACGCAGCGTATCTGCGGAATGCTCCCGATACCTATCAGTATCGATTAAGTTATCTTTTTAAAGGTAGTCAAAAATGTCATTTTTGAGAGGTTCTCCGCCTATTCGTCTGGTAACCAACTTTCCTAACTTTTATTTTTTGACCTTAAGGATCAAAAATAAGGTGTAAACCAGGTGCAGCCTGTCGAATTAAATCTTTCCAATCTGTAGGAATAGACAGTTTCGTTAATTTGTACTTAAAGATTATTTGCATATATTCACAATTGCTAACTTTTATAAAAAATTGAGCTATTATTCACAAGTTTAACCTTGAATAATTATAATCATTATGAATTTTAAAATATTTTATAAGAATGGATTATTATCTTTCTTTTTATTTTCATTAATTTTTATGGCAGCCTCATGCAGTAAAGATGAGGTGCCTGATGAGGATGAGAAAACTGATCAAAATGAAATAACCACTTTAGAAACAAATCTGATTCTTGATGAAAGTGGTCAGTTCTTAAATTATATTATTCCGCAAACAAAATATGATCTTTTTCTTGCAGGGCGGGGTGATTACGCCCTTGTAACAAACAAAGTATATGAATACTTCAAAGATGATTTCGATTTTATTTTCATTTTTGCTGATGAAGATGAAAGACCCGATGGTCAACCATATGGCACGAATAGATCTGTGAAATTAGATATTGATGGATTAGGAGGCCTATTGTATGATGATACGTCAACTTATGGTTCAGCCGGCAGACTAAAAAGTATTTTGTATCTACCTTTAATAAGATATGTACAAAACGGTCCATTTTTACATGAAATTTCTCATCACTGGGCAAATAAAGATTTTGTTCCATCAACGGTGAACCATCACTGGGGATATTCCAGTGCAGGAGGACAGTTAGGTGGGTTTGATGAACTGGTGGACCTTGGGAATGGTTCATATTTAGGTAAATTAAAGGGAGAAGATGGTTTCGGTACGGTTGCAAATGGAGGAAATAGTGTAGGGTATTCTAACGCCGAAATGTATTTAATGGGGTTAATTCCCGCATCTGATCTTGAGGTTATTCAGGTAGCAGAAAATCCTGAAAATGCTGAGGGAGTTGGTATGTTCACGGCAGACAAAATTACATCTTACACGCCGGCTTTTTTAATTGATAAACATGGAGAAAGATCACCTTCCTTTAATGATTCACAAAAAGAATTTAAAGCTATAACGGTTATCATTTCTACAAGTCCTATTTCAGATGAAAGAAAAGAAATGGCTAATTCTAATCTTAAAAATTTTGCAAAACAAGGTGAACCTTCAGCTAAATGGGGAAATTTGTATAATTTTTGGATGGCAACTGCCGGTGTAGGCTCATTTGACGTTAGTATCAAAAATGAAAATTTGAAATAAACGTAAATAGTAATCACAATAAAGCGTGTGATTCGAATAGAATTATGCGCTTTTTCTTTTAAATCCGTATAGATTAGGTATTCAATTTTGACAAAAATGTCATTTAAAAAGGTTCTGCCGCAATTCGCTCGTTAAGCGTTGTTACCCACAGTTTTATTTGGAAGTTT
>JBAVJE010000360.1:0-1508 GCA_049687615.1 Salinimicrobium sp.
TTCTAATTCTTCATAACACTACAAGTTTGATGCATACTTTGGCGGAGTATCTTTCTTTTATAGCTCTGCTTGCTTCTTTGTTCGTAGCTTCGGGCGGGATTTTAATTAAGATCGATAAGAAAGCCACTCCGATGCTAAACGCGATGATACTTTTATTCGGTGCGGTTATTGCAAATGTGATTGGAACTACAGGCGCTTCGATGCTTCTAATCCGTCCGTTTATGAAGATTAATAAAAACAGAATAAAACCATACCACATAATATTTTTCATTTTCATCGTAAGCAATGTCGGTGGTGCTTTAACTCCAATCGGTGATCCGCCTTTATTCTTAGGCTTTTTAAGAGGGATAGATTTCTTCTGGTTCATTGAACATATCTGGTATATCTGGCTGCCTACCATCCTCATAATTACTGCTGTGTTTTACGCTATCGATATGAGGAATAATAGTGCCGATGATGTAGAAACTCAATATACAGGTAAGTTTGAATTTAAGGGAATGAAAAATGTTTTTTATCTTCTGATAATAATAATTTCTGTCTTTCTCGATCCGGGAGTATTCAGCTGGGTTCCATCGCTTTATCCGCTTCCATTCGGCATTAGGGAAATTATAATGTTCGCGGTTGTCTATTTATCATACAAAGGAGCCGATGAAGAGATATTAAAATCTAACGAATTCGACTTTGAACCGATAAGGGAAGTGGCTTATCTATTTGTGGGAATTTTCGCTACGATGGTGCCTGCACTTCAGTTGATTGCGCACGAATCGCAGGTGTTAGGCGATCAATTAAATGCCGGAGTTTTTTATTGGGCTACGGGACTTCTATCCGGATTCCTCGATAACGCGCCGACGTATCTGAATTTCCTCAGCGCGGAACTCGGTAAGTTCGGCTACGATATTAACGTTGCATCGGAAGTTCACGACTTTGAATTACAACACACGCTTTATTTGCAAGCTATTTCGGTTGCTGCTGTATTCTTTGGCGCGATGACTTATATCGGCAACGGTCCAAATTTTATGGTAAAATCTATAAGTGAACGCGCCGGTGTTAATATGCCTTCATTCTTTGCTTATATGATTAAATATTCTATACCGGTATTAATACCGATTTACACGCTTGTCTGGTTAATTTTTTATTATGGAAAAGGTTAAAAAATGAAATCAATAGACGAAGTTTTAAGCAGCAATTCGACCGGTTTGCATTACGGTAACAGAGTAATCCTTCCCTTTGTGGGGGATGTAATAAAACTAATTATTGAGAATGATATTATTACGGATTTGGGTCCGGCTTCTAAAGGTGCCTTTGTTAAAGAACGCACGACTCACATGGATATTTATTTTCACGATTATGATTCGCTCTCCAAAGTAGTAACAAAATTCGAAACAATTAAATTGATAATTGTGGAAAAAGGAAAAGATATGTTCAATTTTGATAATCACAGAAAAATTGCGTTACGCATTAAAGAAAAACATATCTTAGAGATTGAAGAAATAGACGACGATATTTTA
>JBAVJE010000361.1:0-2890 GCA_049687615.1 Salinimicrobium sp.
GCCGGGACAATAAGTTATGGTATTGCGATCTTCTTCCGCAGTAAAAGAAGAGGCTTCAAAAATGGCATTTTTCGATGCTCTTTTAACACAAGTTTAATCAGGTTCCTTTCCGGTGCATTTCAGTTTACGGGCCTAATGCCTTAACTTTAGGCATGGAAAAGAAAGAGATCATGAGGAAGGGCTTTGTGTTCAAAAAGTTCGAGGAAGAGGAAAAATCCCCATTTGACAAGCTTTTTGAGATCTTCAAAGAATTAATCACCCACACTTCGGGAGATTTTGATGAAGCCATTGACTGGCTGCGACAGCTGGATAAAGAGTATAAACTTACCGATGAAAATTACGGCATAGACGATTTTATTGAAGACCTTAAAAATAAGGGCTATATACGCGAGGAAATAGATCCCGACGGAAAGGGAGGCATGGCCATCACGGCCAAAACCGAAAGGGCTATCCGGCAGCAGGCGCTTAACCAGATCTTCGGTAAACTTCGGAAAAGTCGTTCGGGAAATCATACCACTAAACATCAGGGCCTGGGCGACGAGCACACCGGGGAATTCAGAAACTTTAATTATGGAGATTCGCTGGACAAGATCTCGATGACAGAATCTCTGCGGAATGCCCAGATCCATCATGGCGCCGATGATTTTTATATGACCGAAGATGACCTGGTAGTCGAGGAAACGCATCATAAAAGCCAGATGAGCACCGTGCTCATGATAGACATAAGTCACAGTATGATCCTGTACGGCGAAGATCGTATCACTCCGGCCAAGAAAGTGGCCATGGCCCTGGCCGAATTGATTACTACCCGCTATCCAAAAGATACGCTCGATATCCTGGTTTTTGGGAATGATGCCTGGGCGATTTCGATTGGCGATCTGCCTTATCTGCGTGTTGGGCCATATCACACCAATACAGTGGCAGGCCTGCAGCTGGCAATGGACCTGCTAAGGCGAAAGCGAAATACCAATAAACAGATTTTTATGATCACAGATGGGAAACCAAGCTGCATAAGGGAAAGAGACGGTACTTATTATAAGAATAGTGTGGGACTGGATCCTTTCATTGTGGAACAGTGCTACAATACTGCGCGACAAGCCAGGAAATTGCATATTCCCATTACTACTTTTATGATCGCTAAAGATCCTTACCTGGAGCGTTTTGTGCGGGAATTTACCCAGGCAAACCAAGGCAAGGCCTTCTTTACGGGACTTAAAGGCTTGGGGGAAATGATCTTTGAGGATTACGAAACCAACAGGAAAAAAAGAATAAAAGGATAGGTTTCAAAAATGCCTTTTTTGAAGCTCAATAAAAAAATATTTTATGGATCATAAGAAGATAAAGACTTTTGGAGAACTAAAGAAATCGGGATACCAAAGCAGGAGCATAAAAGAAGAACTGCGTCAAAATTTGCTGGAAAAGATTAGGAATGACGAACCTGCTTTTGAAGGAATTCATGGTTACGAAAACACCGTAATTCCCGAACTGGAGCGGGCCATCCTTTCAAAGCACAATATAAATTTGCTGGGTTTGCGCGGACAGGCGAAAACCAGGCTCGCCCGCATGATGGTGAACCTGTTGGATGAGTGGATGCCTATTGTTGAGGGTTCAGAGATCAATGATGATCCTTTTAATCCTATTTCGCGCTACGCAAAGGAAGTGCTTCACGCAAAAGCTGATGATACGCCTATTTCATGGGTTCATCGTAATGATCGCTTTTTTGAAAAGCTGGCCACACCAGATGTAACCGTTGCCGATATTATTGGAGATGTAGATCCTATAAAAGCAGCAAACCTCAAGCTGAGCTATGCCGATGACCGCGTGATCCACTTCGGAATGATTCCGCGGGCAAACCGCAGTATTTTTGTCATTAACGAGCTGCCCGATCTGCAAGCCAGAATACAGGTGGCCTTATTCAATATTCTTCAGGAAGGCGATATACAAATCCGCGGGTTTAAACTCAGGTTGCCGCTCGACATGCAGTTTGTCTTTACCGCAAATCCCGAAGATTACACCAACCGCGGAAGTATTGTCACTCCCCTAAAGGACAGGATAGGTTCGCAAATCCTTACCCATTACCCGCTGAGGCTTGAAACTGCCAAGGCCATTACCAGGCAGGAAGCAAAGGTAGATAAGAGTCAGGAGGAGATGGTTTATGTACCCGAAATTGCAAAAGACCTTTTGGAACAGATTAGCTTTGAGGCCCGAGACAATGAATTCATCGATGCCCGAAGCGGGATAAGCGCCAGGCTAAGCATTAGTGCTTATGAAAACCTGTTGAGCACGGCCGAACGCAGGGCGATCAAAAATGGCGAAAAAGAGACCCTTTTAAGGTTCGGAGATTTCTTGGGAGTGATTCCCAGCATTACCGGGAAGGTGGAACTTGTATATGAAGGCGAGCAGGAGGGAAGTGCAGAAGTTGCTCAGCAACTCATCGGGGAGGCGGTAAAAACACTTTTTCCGAAGCTGTTCCCCAAGATAGAGAAGTTGAGAAAAGAGGAGGATAAAGATCCTTATGCCGAAGTGGTGGAATGGTTCTTTTCTGAAAGTGGATTTGAACTCCTTGATGAGACTACGGATGAAGAATACAAAAAAGCTTTGGATTCAATTCCCGCTTTAGACAGGCTCATTGAAAAATATCAACCCGAAACCCCCGAAAAAGACCGCTATTTCCTGAAGGAGTTTATTCTTTGGGGCCTGGTAGAGTTTAAAAGGCTGAACAAATACCGTTTTGCGCAAGGCGTCCAGTTCAAGGATATCTTCGGAAGCTACATTAGTGGGCTGTAAATTGTTTAAGGAAGAAGGTTTAATGTGAAGTGAGAAGGTTTAAAAGCATCACCCTGAATTTATTTCAGGGTCAAGATTTTTTGAACTTGCTTTTTAAAAGATG
>JBAVJE010000362.1:0-7606 GCA_049687615.1 Salinimicrobium sp.
CATACCATACGGGGTCTAAAAGTGACAGGTCATCTTCCAGCAACTCATAATGTCCTTTTAATGCCAGCTTCGGAATATAATTGCTCTTTTCCATTTTAGCTTTATAAAGACTGGCTTTTTCGGCTTCCTCTAAAGCTTTGACTTCATTTCGTTTTTCGGGCTGCAAAGCGGCTTCGGGAGATAAAGGATTCAACTTGGGCTCAAGTAGCCGGAGTTTTTCTATGCTTTCGCCGGTTAGTTGCTGTAGTACTTCTAAGAGCAATGATGTCTTTTGTTCATAATCGAGTTGTTTAGCAGCCAGCTGTTGCCGGGCAAGTTCAACTTTATTGCGGCTAATGGGGGTCGCAAGGCCATTTTTAATGGCTTTTTTTACGTAAAACTCCTGCTCCTCCAGGTAATCTTCAGAAGTTGATAAGACCTTTTCTGAAGCTTTTACAAGGGCGAGTTTATCATAGGTCTCAATGATTTGCAGGGCGATTTTGTCTTTTTCGGCCAAAAGAGCATAGTTAAGAGAAGCTTCTTTATGCCTGCCGGCTTTTAAAGCATTGGTAGCTTCAAATCCGCTGAACAACACCCAGTCAAGATCAACCGATGATTTAAGGATATTTTTATTCTGAAGATTTGGAGTATCCTGCAACGGGATATTTTCCGGAAAAGGAGCGTTAAAAGGAAGACCGGCAGCTTCTTTGATAAGAAGTTTTTGAGTGGCCACCAGTAAATTTGTTGTACTCTCATCAAAGCTGATGTCATCGTTAAGGCGGGTATAACTTCCGTTTACGCTAATCTTGGGCAGAAACACAGATTTGGCCAATTTTTGGTCAACTTTTGCCTGTTGTGCCCCATAATCCTGAACCTGAACGCTGTGGCTCTTCTTAAGACCTTTATTGATCAGGTCGCTTAGCTCCGGATCTAACTGTTGGGCAACTGCTACCAACGGGAAAAAACACGTGTAACAGATCAATAGGATGAAAAGCCCTGTTTTAGTTAATTTCATAGTAATCTTTTTAATTCAGATGCAAATGTCACTAATAACAACAGGCTTTCCTTTGACCTATATCAAAAAGGAGATTTTAGGCGTTCCTTCTAATACGGCTAAGGGTTTCCTGCGTCATCCCGAGGTAAGAAGCAATGTGTCCAAGAGGGACTCTTTGGGAGATATCGGGAAATTCCTTAAGCATATACTCATATCTTTCAGGGGCAGTTTGAAATTGTACAGCATTCAATTTGTTGACCACTTTCGTAAGCATTTCTGTAGCAAGAATCCTCCCGAATTTTTCCATTTTATGATACTTTTTAAACAGAAAGTCCAGCTTCTCCTTGCTGATACTGTAAACTTCAGAATCCTCAAGCATCTCAAGGTTGTACAGACTGGGATTTTGCTGAAAAAAACTTTCTACGCTTGACATGGGTTTCCCTTCGGCAAAGAACCACTGGGTGATCTCTTTTCCGTCCTTTTTTAAGTAATAACTTCTACCCAGGCCTGATTCTATAAAATAGAGCTTTTTACACACCTGGCCCTGACGCACCAAAAGTTCATTCTTCTCCACTCTCTCCTTTCCAAAATAAGAAATGATTTCCTCCAGTTCATCTTCTGTAAATGGTATAAAGGCTAAGAGGGCATCTGCAAAATTCATATAAGTTTGTTTGTTAATCCAGCGGCCATACAGAAGGTGAAAATCTTCGGAAATCGCTGTGGGGTTAATTCTTCTGATTGAAGGGCTTTGTTATTGAATTTTCCGGTTTCCTTTTTCCGGTATTATATTACGGGTAACATCGTCCTGCTATTTTCTTCTTTTGATTCGGGATTTCTACCTTGGTCTCTGGGTTTGCTTGACTCATGACCTCTCCCAGCCGGCGAAAGGTTGAAACACCAGAAAATAACAAAATTGGAATGGACTTGCCAGGAGCATAGAGAGATCGCATAGCACTTTTTGATAACAATATACAAAAAAGCGGACAGTGACAACCTAAAGAAACAGGCTTTAAAATGCTATTTTAGAGAGGTTTAAGAAATGATGAAGAGCTCCTAAAACCCAGATCTTTTCTGTAATTTTTGTCTTTCGGGAAGTTCAAACCTGTCTAAACTAAAGATGAACAGCAACCATAGACTAAGTAAAGAAACGGCTATGGCCCAACCTGTTTCACTCTGGATCCCAAAACCGGACAGGTATTCTACAATATGTGGGGCAAATCCCAGGGGTACAATTCCTACAAAGGAGACCAGCCATCTTCTTTTGATGTCGATGCTGAGGCAGGTACCACAGTTGACGCAACCCCATTGAGAATATACGCCTTTGAAAAAAGGGTTTTTGAGATACTCTTTAACTGAAAATTTATAGTGGCAGTGCGGACAGGTTCGGTAGTTCATCATTGTCAATTTTTGCTTGATCACTATCTCATTGAAGCACAAATTAAGAAAATTTTATGTAAAAGTGGTCTTATTCTGAAAGCTTCCACTTAAACAACAACAATTTCTCAGTTTCTCCGGGAAGAGAAATTTCGCCATCCTGTTTAAGGCCAAGCTTTAGCAGAAGTTTTTGTGAAGCAAAATTTGCAGCTGAAGTAAATCCCTGGATTTCCCGCAGCCCAAAATCTTCTATTCCAGCTAGTTTCACACGAGAGGCGGCCTCCAAAGCATAGCCGCGACCTTCATATTGCGGAAGAAATCCATAACCGATATCCACGCCTTGCAAACCTTCCCGGACAAAAAGTCCACAGCAGCCCAGTTTAGCTCCATCAGACTTTCTCATCACGGTATTGTTGCTGAATCCAAACCTTTCCAACTGTGGTCGCATACGCTCCCTGATATATTTTGCTGCATCTTCAAGAGTCCGCACTTTTCTGTCTCCAATATATTTTATCCAGTTGGGAGAATTAAAGAGCGCAAGGAGCATATCCGCATCCTCCTCAGTGCTAGGTCTTAACAGCAAACGCTGGGTCTCATAAAGTTGGTGGCTCTCCATAAAAGGGCATCAGAATATTCAACCTAAAAATAAAGCATTGATAATCAAATCAGGCATAAACCTAAATTAATCTACAAAGGTTAATGCAATTCCGTAGAAAAAGCAACCTGCTGCGGTACCAAACAAAGCCCTCCCGCAGTTGTCCAACATTCCGGTCTTCTATTATATGGTTCCTGGAAAAGAAAATTTTCAGAAAGAATACCTTCTTCTATTGTTTATCTGTTAGGGCATATATATAACCATCTGAACTCCCAAAATAAACAATCTCATTAGATATTACGGGTGAAGATAAGATGGAGCCGACACTAATAAAAGCCTTATCCATAAAAGAGGAGAGCGTTGGCATATCTTCAATATTTTTCGTAAGGTTCTTCATCCTGTCCCTGTCCATCACGCCTTTTGAGTTAAATAGTTTAATTGTATCCCTACGGGCACCAATGGTTTTAAATTCCCATTGTATATCACCCGATTCGAGTTCAATACCATAAAATCTGCCATTTGCAGCACCAATATAAGCCATTTCCTCATCTATCGCTGGACTGGAAAAGGTGTAAGCATTAGTCGTAGTGGAATAATTAATATTTCCGGTTTTCTTGTCAATGGAATAAAAGCTAAAAGCATCTGATGATCCCGTGTAAATACTTTTTTCACCTATAGCGGCAGAACTCGGCATCCAGGATCTGTGGAAATCATCCTGTGTCCATAAAGTCTCACCTGTACCAAGATCAACTGCATAAAATTTCGCATCTCTGGAACCTATGTAAACAACTCCATCATCTATTGAAGCTGATGCCTGCACTCCCAACCAAATATAGGTTTTGAGATCTTTTCCCGTAGAAAGAGTCCATTTTTCTTTACCTGTAGTAACATCAAGACAATAGACATTACTGTCCCAGGATCCTACTACCAGAGAATTACCGGAAATTGCAGGAGAGGAATGAACGCTGCCACCTGTTTTATAGTTCCATTTTTTTTCTCCGGTATCAATATCAAGTGCGTAAATGTTTGAATCACTTGAGCCGAAATAAACGCTGTTATCATTTACTACTGCCGATGACAGGTAGAAGTCCCAAAAATCGGGTTTAAAGGAGCCATTGTAATAGTCTTTAACTTTGAATATAGATTCGCCCCCTGTTCTAAATTTCCACTCTAAAGTTCCGTCCTTCTGGTTTAAGGCGTAAAAGAAACCATCATAGCTTAAAAACATGACTTTCCCTTCTTTCACCACAGGTGTAGAATTTATAGGGCCTTCTGTCTTGTAATTCCATTCTAATTCACCAGATGAGGCATTTATCGCGTAAAGGTTATTATCGTTACTCCCAATGAACAGGGTATTGTCTACAATTACCGGGGAGGAAATAACCTGCCCATGGGTTTTAAATTTCCACAAAATGTCCGGTTCATGTTTAACTGAAATAGATTCATACCTGGCTGTGTGCTCCTTGTTTTTTAAAAACATGAAATGTTTGCCAGGTTCTTTTCCGGGATCACTACTAAAAGCGTAAAGAAATAAGAGTAATAATAGGGGTGTAACGACCAGGCTTAATCTTAAGATAATTTTATTCATTGTATTTGAAGTTATTTATGCCACATTCACATCGAAAAGGTAACCCACCAGGGCGGTCAAACCCATGGCCACAGTTCCCCAAAAGGTGATCCTGAAAATGGCTGTTTTAATACTTGATCCGCCCGTTTTAGCCGACAAAGTTCCCAGAATGATCAAAAAGAACAGGGAAAATAAGTACAGGGAGTATTCCAGGCCTTCTAAAGGAAGAAAAAGCACTACAAGAAATGGAAGTAATCCTCCGCCTGTAAATGCAGCACCCGAAGCAAACGCCGCTTGCAACGGCTTCGCCTGACTTATATCATTGATCCCAAGTTCGTCCCTCACATGGGCTCCCAGAGCATCATGCTCTGTCAATTCTTTAGCCACAGTCAGCGCGGTCTCTTTTTTGAGCCCTCTTTCTTCATAGATTTGCGCAAGCCTCTTCAGTTCAAGTTCGGGCATTTCTTCGAGCTCTTCCCTTTCACGTGCTATATCGGCTTTTTCAATATCTGTTTGTGAACTTACAGAAACATATTCACCGGCTGCCATAGATAAAGCACCTGCAACCAGCCCGGCTAATGTCGCTAAAACAACCGGTTCACGGATGTCGGTCGCGGCAGTAACTCCTATGGCGATACTGGCAGTTGATAGAATGCCGTCATTGGCTCCAAGTACGGCTGCTCTCAGCCAGTTACTGCGATGGATGTAATGATTGTCTAAATAGTTGTCTAAATCATCAATATTTTCTGCCATGATTGCTGTTTTCAATTTTATTTAAAGAGCATTTCTACCTTTATGGTTCTTAATTTGCAGCTTGTGTTAGTGTTATGCTGTCAAAATAATTTCCTGCCTCTAAGACAATTAAAAGAATTCTTTCTGAGCCCGAATCGTTTTTATTCATACTAATATGGATTTCGTTAGCATTTCTCCTTTCAATCGAGAAAATAGTTTCTTCAATCAAGAAATTCTCCCGGCTAGTGTCTATATCACTCATGTCAAAGTTATGCTCACCATTGAGGCTAATTCCATCAATCCACCACCAGGTTCCTTCTGTCGTAATAATTACAGTATTAGCGTTTGCTGAAATACTTACTTCCTTTTTTGAAAGCTTAATGTTGTCCTCCCATTTGCCTATGGGTTCTTCTGAATCGCAAGATAGAAGGCTTAGAAAAAAGAATCCGAAGATTCCTAACATGAATTTCTTTTTCATAATTGTCGCTTTGAAAAGGATAAGTTGAAGTAATTAAATTAAATCATTGTTTGGCAGCCGGTTTTCTAAAGCTACCCTTTGCCAGGGCGATAAGTATAATTGTTATACCCGTTCCCTGTAATGCGCCAATCCAAAAATCATACGAGCCGCTATCTGCCGTATAATAAAGTAGGATCAAACCCAGAGCATTCAGTAATAATCCAATTGATATATAAACAATAGATTTCTTTTTTGTAAGACTATTCATAAGAGACTTTATTAATGTTTTCCTGCCTGTAGTTGGATAAACGGCAGAAAGTTACTAATTTCTTTTAAAACCTGCCGCAAATGAGATACGCTCTTCTTGCCTGGTCATAGTGGTACATCAACCTCAACTCTTCTATAAGCCGGCCTGTATCCTGTTCCTTCTTTTTTAGATTGCCCGCAGAAGTTCAAACTATTCAGGAGCAGAGCCTGAATCAAAAGGAATTGCTTATTTTCAGCTTTTTACTTTTTCAACAGGAATTCTCCCAATCCAGGTTTCAAAGTTAATTCCTCTGCTGTTGCTCTCAGGATGATGAACTCTGCGGGGCCTTCTTCCATCCAGGTTTGCATTATTTTTTTGGCATCTGGACTTAATTTCCAGTCCCCCGTTTGCCTTTCATCCATCACGTGGGTTTCAAATTTCCCGTTCGCTTAAAATACAAAATATCATTTATCGATCACCTGGTTTTTTAAAGAAGCCAAACCGGCCTTATCAATATCCTTGTATACGGCTTCTTTAAACACCCATTTCCCGACGATCAAGTCTGCTGAAGTTTGCGTGCTCACATTCATCACCAGACCGAGAAATAGTAAAATAAATAATGCTTTTGTTTTTATTTTTTTCTGTTTTTCTCTATTCAATCCGGTAGACTACTAATTTTGTCTTTTTTATAGAATCGGCTTCAGGAAAACTATAATTTTCCTGATTTAAATATTGAAGATTGGAATTTCCAATAACAACTGCTTTTCCATCTACAATACAAAATGTAAGTGGCACATCTAATTTTTTGGTATTACTATCTATCACTTCAACACCCGTAATTTTATCCTGACCTTCATTCAGGATCAACTTCCGAAAGTTATAGAGATTGGCCTCCACCCCGTTTTGGACCGCATACAAATGGTTTCGATAGAACTCCAGCCCATCGATTCCTTGTGTTAGCCCTAAACTGTCTTTCTTGTTAAGTATTTCTTTTGTTGAAATATCAATAACTCGTACTCCATGCGGGGCAGACGCAACATATAGCTTAGTATTATCATCTGAAATCGCTATCCCATTCGGGTATCTTATTTCTTCTGATTCCAAAAACATTTCTAAACTATCGTTTCCGTTCCTTAGCATGTAAACAGCTGAATCTTTTGTATCAGTGAGATAAATATTTCCCTTTTTATCCTTCACCAGATCATTTAAGAAATGTTGTCCCTTAGTAGCCACATCATACCTTTGTAATAATTCTTTTGTATCGAGATCAAAAGTATATAAAGAAGAAAGAGAATCTTTTAGAGCATAGTACCCGCCAATCGCATGAAGAAGATTGCGCTCATCATCTACCAAAATCCCTGCGCCGGGCGAATAGTCAAATTCGTTTTCTTTTATAAAATCCTCCTCCTTTCCGGTCTTGCGGTCCACCTTAACGATTTTTGATAAGCCAACACTGCTTAGATAAAAAGCGTCTTTTTTTTCAGAATAGTCAATTCCTTCAGGCACCAAGTCTTTCTCTTCTAAAATGATGTCACTAATACTCTTTGAATTCTTATGAGATATTTTTGAATTGCACCCGAGAAGCAAAAAAACAAGCAGTATGAAATTAATGTATCTCATATCATTTTTATGGGCGTTGATATTTCCGATAAACCCAACTG
>JBAVJE010000363.1:0-7470 GCA_049687615.1 Salinimicrobium sp.
AAAATAAATGAATATATGGCTGAAGGAGAAAAGTTAATTCCTATCAACATTGAAGATGAAATGAAGTCGGCTTACATTGATTATTCAATGTCGGTCATTGTGTCACGTGCCCTGCCAGACGTACGTGACGGTTTGAAACCTGTACATCGAAGGGTTTTATATGGAATGTACGAGCTTGGAGTCCTTTCCAACAGAGCTCATAAAAAATCAGCGAGAATAGTCGGGGAAGTTTTAGGTAAGTTTCACCCTCATGGTGACTCTTCGGTCTATGATACCATGGTGCGTATGGCCCAGGAATGGAGCCTGCGTTACATGTTGGTTGACGGCCAGGGTAACTTTGGTTCTGTTGACGGGGATAGTCCTGCGGCAATGCGTTATACTGAAGCCAGGATGCGCAAGATAAGTGAGGATATGCTCGCCGATATTGACAAAGAAACAGTTGATACTCAGCTAAACTTCGATGATACCATTCATGAGCCGGTCGTATTGCCGACCAGAATCCCGAATCTTTTGGTGAATGGGGCCAGTGGTATTGCTGTAGGTATGGCAACTAATATGCCGCCGCATAACCTTTCTGAAGTTGTTGACGGAGTCATAGCTTATATTGAAAATCCCGAAGTGGATATTGATGAGTTGATACAGCATGTTAAAGCTCCCGATTTCCCTACCGGCGGAATAATTTATGGTTACGATGGGGTACGGGAAGCTTTTAAAACCGGTCGTGGAAGAGTAGTCATTCGAGCTAAGGCCCATACTGAAGAAGTCAACGGAAGGGAAGCTATTATCGTAAACGAAATTCCTTATCAAATCAACAAAGCCGAAATGATCAAGAAGACGGCCGAACTGGTAAATGATAAGAAAATAGATGGGATCTCCCTGATTAGGGATGAATCTGACCGAAACGGAATGCGTATCGTTTATATTTTGAAGCGTGATGCGATTCCAAATATCGTTCTAAATACACTTTATAAGCACACTGCGCTTCAAAGCTCTTTTAGCGTGAACAATATTGCGCTGGTAAAAGGTCGGCCGCAGATGCTCAATCTAAAAGACATGATCCATTATTTTGTGGAACATCGTCATGAGGTAGTCGTCAGACGAACCGAGTATGAGCTAAGAAAAGCAGAAGAAAGAGCACACATACTGGAAGGTCTCATTATTGCTTCAGATAATATTGATGAGGTGATCGCTTTAATACGTTCGTCCAGCAATGCCGAAGAAGCACGTGCGAAATTGATAGAAAGATTCGAGCTCACTGAAATTCAGGCGAAGGCGATCGTTGAAATGAGGTTGAGACAACTTACCGGTCTTGAGCAGGATAAGCTGAGAGCCGAGTATGAAGACCTGATGAAAACCATCGAAGACCTTAAAGACATTCTTGCCAGAAAAGAACGCAGGATGGAGGTCATTAAAGATGAGATGTTTGAAGTCAAGGAGAAATATGGAGACGAGAGAAGATCTACTATTGAATATGCAGGTGGTGATCTTAGTATGGAAGATATGATACCCGATGAGCAGGTGGTGATCACCATTTCTCATGCGGGATATATTAAAAGGACATCTCTTACCGAATATAAAACTCAAAACAGAGGTGGAGTTGGACAAAAGGCTTCTATTACGAGAAATGAAGATTTCTTAGAAAACCTTTTTATTGGTACCAACCACCAATATATGTTGTTCTTTACTGAAAAAGGTAAATGTTTCTGGATGAGGGTATTTGAAATCCCTGAAGGAAGCAGAACTTCTAAAGGAAGAGCAATTCAAAACCTTATCAACCTGGAGCCGGATGACAATATCAAGGCATTTATTTGTACTCAGGATCTTAAAGATGAGGATTACATCAACAACCATTATGTAATCATGGCCACTAAAAAAGGTCAGGTTAAGAAAACGCCGCTTGAACAATATTCAAGACCGCGAACCAATGGTATCAATGCGATCACCATTAGGGAAGGCGATGAGCTGCTCGAGGCTAAACTTACCAACGGTGAAAGCCAGGTGATGCTCGCTGTGAAAAGTGGAAAAGCCATTCGTTTTGAGGAAAGCAAAACCCGTCCAATGGGAAGAAATGCTTCAGGAGTTAGAGGTATTACTCTTGCCGATGATCATGACGAAGTAGTAGGGATGATCACTATTCAGAATCCACAGGAGGAGACTGTGCTGGTTGTTTCTGAAAATGGCTATGGAAAACGTACCTATATCGATGATCCTGAAGATGGAGAACCCATCTACCGTGTTACCAACCGTGGTGGAAAAGGTGTAAAAACTATTTCAATCACTCCAAAAACAGGAAGCCTTGTTGCTATCAAGAGTGTGACCGATCTTGATGACCTTATGATCATCAACAAATCGGGCATCGCGATTAGATCTTCTGTGGAAAGTTTAAGAGTGATGGGAAGAGCTACTCAAGGGGTTAGACTTATCAATCTTAAAGGCAACGATTCTATTGCAGCCGTGGCCAAAGTGATGAATGAAGAGGAAGATGTAGAGGAGGTTGCAGAGAAGGAAGGCCTTGATATGAGAGGGGAGAACCAAGATGGCACAACAATTGCAGATGATTCTGAAGAATAAATAATCAAAACCCTAAAAAATGAAAACAAGAATTCTAACGGCAGTTTTAGCAATGTCAACTGTCGTGACTTTTGCTCAAAAAAAGGAAATAAAAAAAGCGGGAAAAGCCGTTGAAAAAGGTGAATATCAGGAAGCTAAAAATTATCTTCAAGAGGCAGAGGCCGGATTGGCCGGAGCCGATGATGATCTAAAAGCCGATTATTACTTATATAAAGGTTATGCTTTAATTGGAAATGGGGAGAACGTTCCTTCTAATGACCTAATGGCAGCTACCGAGGCTTTTAAGAAAGCCAAGGAACTTGGTCATGAAGATGCTCAACAAGGAATTGCTGCTGGAAGCAATGCTTTGGTAAATGCAGCCATCGCTGATCAAAATGCTCAGAGATATACTGATGCTGCTAATAAACTTTATGAAGGTTACAACCTAAACCAACAAGATACTGTTTACCTCTATTATGCAGCTTCAAATTCTGTAAATGCTAAGGATTATGATGCAGCTCTTAAGTACTACAACATTCTTAAAGATGTAGGGTTCACAGGGAAAGAAACTACTTATACTGCTGTGAACAAAGAAACCGGAGAAACTGAGAGAATGGCTTCAAAAGAGCAACGTGATCTTTTTGTAAAAGCAGGTTCTTATACAGACCCTAAAGAGGAAAAATCTGAATCAAAAAAAGGAGAGATTGCTAAAAATATCGCCCTTATCTACATCGAAAAAGGTGAAAATGAGAAAGCGGTTGAAGCAATGGAAAATGCGAAAGCAGAAAATCCTAATGATATCAGTCTTCTACAAGCCGAAGCCGACATGTATTACCGCATGGGCGATATGAAAAAATATCGTGAGCTTATGGAGCAGGTAGTTGAGCAAACTCCAGACGATCCAATTCTTTATTACAACCTTGGAGTAAGTTCAGCAGAACTGGGAGAAGCAGAGAGAGCTATTGACTATTACAAAAAAGCAATTGAACTTGACCCGAGTATGAACAATGCCAGGATTAATATTGCTTTTGTTATCCTTTCTAAGGAGGCGCCTATCGTTGAAAAAATGAACAGCCTTGGAATGACTAAAGAAGATACTAAAAAATATAACGAGCTGTCTAAAGAACGTAAGCAGCTTTATTTGGATGCCCTTCCACATCTGGAAAGTGTTATCGAAAGAGATCCTACCAATATAGAAGCTGCCCGCACAATGATGAATATCTATTATCAGGTTGAGGAGCCAGAGAAAGCTGAAGCTATGAAGGAAAAGATTGCTGAGATGGAAGCGAATGCTGAAAATGCTGAGTAAGTATTTCTAAAATAAACATCAAAAAACCCGCTTTTTTAAGCGGGTTTTTTTTTATATAATTTTTTTGATGACCCTCAGTTGATGTGTATGCCGCCTCAGGTCGGCATTGTAAATGCCGGAATGGTCTATTCTGTCCAACCTTACCCTGCCATCGGCATGTATGATGTAGTTGTCGCTCATGATGATTCCAACATGGGTTATTACACCATCGGCATTGTCAAAAAAAGCAAGATCTCCCGGTTCGCTTTCTTCAATAAAGCTTAAAGATTCCCCCTGCTTTGCCTGGTCTGCCGCATTTCGCTGTAGCATGTGCCCGTTCAACCTGTAAACCATTTGCGTAAAACCGCTGGAGTCTATACCAAAAGGTGTTTTTCCTCCCCACATATAAGGAGCATTCAAGTAGAGAAAAGCAGTTTCTACCAGAGCTGATTTTGGTTTGGGGCCGCTAGACCTCGTTCCGGAGAAATGCTGTTGCAAAAGCGGAAGTGAATTTAAAAGGGCACCGATAGGAATTGGGATAAGTTGATTTGAACCGGTAACAAACTCTATAAGGTCTGCAGAGAGTACAGGAACTTCAGAGTCTAATTGATGAAAATCTTCTTCCGGGATCTTCAAAAACTGCATGTTGTTTATCCAGGCTTCAAAACCATCAAAAGCTGTTCGTATTCGCGACCATTTTGCCCGCTCTTCGAGTATACGAAAATGTTCCCCGTACAAAACCTGACTCAGCATTTCACTGGAATCTGAAGGTTCTTTCCGCAGGGGAACCGTTCCTAAATTACAAATGGCATATTGCATTGAGAAAATGCTGTTAGTGTCGTTCGATCACCATGGCCGAAGCACCACCACCACCATTACAAACTGCAGCTGCACCAATCTTTCCATTGTTCTGTTTCAGGACATTTAAAAGCGTCACCACTATTCTCGCACCCGAACAACCTAGAGGGTGGCCAAGTGACACAGCACCTCCATTAACGTTAACATTGTCGTCTTTAAGTCCCAGGATTTTCATATTGACCAATCCAACTACAGAGAAGGCTTCGTTAAATTCAAAGTAGTCTACATTGTCGAGAGAAATTCCTGCTTTATCAATAGCTTTTGGCAACGCCTTGGCAGGAGCCGTGGTGAACCATATGGGTTCATTGGCAGCATCGGCGAAGCTTTTTATAGTGGCTAAAGGAGTTAGTCCAAGTTCCTCGGCTTTTTCTTTGCTCATCAAAACAAGAGCCGCCGCTCCATCATTTATTGTTGAAGCATTAGCAGCAGTTACAGTCCCCTCTTTTCCAAAGGCAGGACGCAACGAAGGAATTTTATCCATTTTGACATTCTTGTACTCCTCATCTTCTTTCACGATCACGGGATCTCCTTTTCGCTGCGGTACTTCTACCGGCACGATTTCTTCATCAAACTTTCCTTCTTCCCAAGCCTTTTTGGAGCGCTTGTACGACTGGATGGCGAACTTATCCTGATCTTCCCGGCTGTAACCGTTCTCTTTAGCGCAAAAGTCTGCTGCTACGCCCATTGCGTTATGATCATAGGCATCTACAAGCCCATCTTTTTGCATTCCGTCTTCCATTTGAGCCGGCCCAAATTTATGTCCTTGTCGAAGGCGAAGGTAGTGTGGGATCATACTCATATTTTCCATTCCCCCGGCGACAACGATAGAAGCATCTCCAAGTTGAATGGCTTGTGCTGCCTGCATTAAAGCTTTCATTCCGCTGGCACAAACCTTGTTAACAGTGGTGCAGGGTACGCTGGTAGGAATTCCAGCTCCCAGAGCGGCCTGTCTCGCCGGCGCCTGGCCATTACCCGCTTGAACAACATTTCCCATCAACACCTCATCAACAAGTTCAGGTTTTAAATTGATTTTGTCCAATGCACCTTTAATGGCTATGGATCCTAATTTTGTGGCCGGAACGGTAGAAAGGCTACCAAGAAAACTTCCTATTGGCGTTCTGGCTGCACTTACTATCACTACTTCTTTATTCATGGTTTTTAAGTTTTAGTTTCGCTTTTGCGAATTTAATCAATTTATCAAGAAGAAACCAAGGACGCGGCTGCAGTCATCTTTTTTACTACATTTGAAAAGAGATTTGTATACATGAAGTCATTCGTAAACTACCTTTATAAAAATCAGGACCTTTTTTATAAAGTTTTTTTGTTCCTCCTTACCACGGTATTGATTGTTTATCTTTTTCCGAAGGGAGGGAAGTTCAAGTATGAGATCCCCAAAGGCAAACCCTGGCAGTACGAAAATCTTTATGCGCCCTTTGATTTTGCCATTTTAAAGACTCCTTCAGAAATTGAGGCCGAGAAGGAGAAGATCAATAAAAATCATATTCCTTACTACGATTACAACGAGCAAATTGCTGCAGAAGTAAAGACAGATTTGGAGCAGGGGTTCTCGCAGGTTTTTGCAGATACTCTCCCGAAAAGCGCCAGAAATAGCCTGAAAAATTTTGTAGAGGAAACAGCAAACGATATTTATGAGAACGGCGTGCTGCAAGAGATCGTGCCTTTAAATCCAGATGAGCTTATTTATCTTAAAAAGGGTAACGAAGCCAGAGAAGTGGCCTATGAGAATATACTTAAACAAAATCAGCTTCGGGACTATCTCAACCGGAGAATAGACCGGGCAGGGAAGCAGCTTTTTCGGGATGAGCTGGTAGGACTGTTTTTTGAGACGGTAAGACCTAATGTTAATTATAATGAGCCCCTCACCCTAAGTGATCTTGAAAGTAAGTATAATCAAATCTCCTATACCCGCGGCAATGTAGAGCGGGGGACCATCATTGTTGCTAAAGGCGAGGTGGTGGAGGGAGATAAACTGCAGATTCTCAATTCGCTTAAAACAGAATATGAATCGCAGGTTTGGAGTGAGGCTAACTACAATTGGGTGCTCGTGGGTTACACATTGCTGGTTTCCCTTGCGCTGCTCATGCTCATGCTTTTTATAAGAAAGTATAGAGTGGACATTTTTCAGAATAATACCAAGGTCACCTTCATATTTTTCAATGTCGCCCTAATGGTGGTACTTACGGTGCTGGTGATCAAATTCAACGTGCAGTATGTATATGTGGTGCCTTTGTGTATTCTTCCACTCACCTTAAAAGGATTTTTCGACTCACGACTTGGCTTGTTCACCCATGTGATCACCGTATTACTTTTGGGCTTTATCGTGCCGGACAGTTATGAATACATGTTCCTGCAGATCATAGCGGGAATCGTCACCATTCTTACTGTTTCTGAACTCTATAAAAGGGCAAATCTATTCATTACTGTAGGGCAAATTACCATGGTATATATCGTTTCCTATTTTGGATTTACAGTGATCCAGGAAGGTTCGATCTACGAACTGGAGCCCGAAACATTCCTGATGTTCCTTCTGGGCGGCCTCGCAACACTTTTTGTACAACCCTTGATTTATGCTTATGAAAAAATCTTCGGATTAATTTCTGATATGTCTTTACTGGAACTTTCAGACACTAACTCCAAATTACTGAAAGAGCTTTCAGACAAGGCGCCGGGAACTTTTCACCATTCGCTTAATGTCGCTAATCTGGCTGAAGCAGCAGCAAATGAAATTGGTGCCAATGCCATGTTGGCCAGGG
>JBAVJE010000364.1:0-2528 GCA_049687615.1 Salinimicrobium sp.
GACCGGGATTGGTGATAAGAGCGGTTACCTCTTCGGAAGACAGGGACATAGATATCTTTTTTCTAAAGATAATCTGCCTCTGTCGCTTCTGCATTTAAAAAAATGTGAAAGTTGCAGAATAAAAAAACCTCCTTCTATAGAAGGAGGTTCAAAAATGACATTTTTAAGACCTATTCGAAATAGCTGAAGGTTTCCCCATCTTCAAGCTTAAGCAGGCTTTCATATATAAGCCTTATCACGTTCTCCACGTCATCGCGGTGAACCATTTCTACCGTGGTATGCATGTAACGCAACGGGAGGGAGATGAGTGCCGAAGCCACTCCGCCATTGCTATAGGCAAAAGCATCGGTATCGGTTCCGGTTATTCGGGAGGAAGCGGCTCTCTGGAAAGGTATTCCTTTTTCTTCCGCAGTGTCCATAAGAAGCGTCCTTAACCTATTTTGAACAGCGGGAGCATAAGTAATCACCGGTCCGGCACCAATTTTAGTGAGGCCGTTGGTTTTCTTCTCGATCATTGGGGTAGTGGTGTCGTGAGTAACATCTGTCACAATTGCCACGTTGGGTTTAATGCGCTGGGTGATCATTTCTGCACCACGAAGACCTATTTCTTCCTGTACCGAATTGGTAACGTATAAACCGAAAGGTAATTTTTTACCGTTTTCCTTCAGTAGACGTGCTACTTCAGCGATCATAAAGCCACCAACTCTGTTGTCAAGCGCCCGGCTCACAAACTTGTTCTTATTCAGAATAAAAAATTCGTCGGGATAAGTAATAACACATCCTACGTGAACCCCAAGCTGTTCAACTTCATCTCTGGAAGTGCAACCCACATCAATGGAGATATTTTCCATATTTGGGGCCTCTTCTTTTTCTTTATTGCGGGTATGAATGGCCGGCCACCCAAAAACTCCCTTTACGATCCCATTTTTAGTATGGATATTTACCCTCTTGGAAGCAGCGATCTGGTGGTCGCTCCCGCCGTTGCGAATAACATAAATGAGACCGTCATCGTTGATGTAGTTCACATACCAGGAAATCTCATCGGCATGTCCTTCTATCACCACTTTATATTTAGCTTCAGGATTGATCACCCCTACGGCAGTGCCATAGGTATCGGTGATGAATTCATCTACATAAGGCTCTATATAGTTTATCCACAACTTTTGGCCTTCCCATTCATACCCTGTCGGGGCGGCATTGTTGAGGTATTTTTCAAGGAATTTAATTGAATCTTCGTTGAGTATACTGTCTTTGATCATTGTAAAAAAAATGTTTTGCACGAATTTAGCAAGAATTGAATAGCTGACAACCTCTTTATGGCGTATTTTTGGAATGGTTTTGGTATAACCTCCTAAAAATACACGCTTTTGAAGAGATTATTTCTGATATTGTTTTTGATTACCGGATTCTCCTTTTACGCCCAGGAAGATCGGCCTGTTGAAGATACGGTGCAGGATTACGAATATATTTTTATTGAGGGTGATTCTATTGCCCGTAAACATGTAGACCTTGATGAGGTCTTGATTTTAGGAAGGTTGAAATTTGAATCCCCGGCCGACAGGCACAGGTATTTAATACTTAAAAGGAAGACCATAAAGGTTTATCCTTATGCGAAACTGGCTTCAGAAAGGCTGGTAGAGCTTAACAGCAGACTTACTCAAATTAAATCACGCCGTGATCAAAAGAGGTATACCAAAATTGTTCAAAATTATATCGAAGATCAATTCGCTGCCGAACTCAAAAAGCTCACCCACACAGAAGGGCAAATTTTGGTTAAGTTGATTCATCGTCAAACAGGAGTCACTGCTTTTGACCTTATAAAGGACCTTAAAAGTGGCTGGCGCGCCTTCTGGTATAATACGACAGCCAGTTTTTTTGATATTTCTTTAAAAGAAGAGTTTCAGCCCCAGGACAACCAGGAAGATTATCTAATAGAAGATATTCTTCAAAGAGCTTTCCAGAACAAGCAGCTGGAAAAGCAACCTACGGCCCTTGATTTTAACTTCCTGGAGCTTACCAATAAGTGGTCTTCCTCAAATAAGAACGATAGAAAATCTTAATTTTTTCTGGGCGTTCCCCCCGCAAGGGCAGGGGGTCGGGCTATTCGCTTCAATCTTTTAGCTCATGCTTCACTAAAAGTATTTCCGCTGCTATCCCTAACGCGGGGCAGGGAAAAAAATAACCCCTCTCAAAAAGGTCATTTTCGGAACCTCTTGAAAACTTCGAATAGCCCTCCGCCTTCTGGCGGAGCATAAGATGGAGTTCAAACCAGAAAAACCCATAGAATTGATTGACCTCCGCCTTCAGGCGGAGCATAAGATGAAGGTCAAAACAGAAAAAATGAATGAAATTGAATTGGCCTCCGCCTTCAGGCGGAGGTCAAAATAAGAGATCATGACCGGGCTTTAGCCCAAACGCACCCCTGCGGGTATTAAAGAATAGAATTTAACACCTCTCAAAAATAGCCTTTTCGGAACCTCTTTAAAGAAAGGCTTGAGGGATTGCAGATTTAAGTTAAAAAATAACAC
>JBAVJE010000365.1:0-1530 GCA_049687615.1 Salinimicrobium sp.
AGACGGTATAGACCAGACGATAATGTGATTTCGGTAATTGGAGCCAGTTTCTTTGGTAAAACAAGAGATCGTTTTGCCTTTGGAGGTCACTGGGATGTAAAAACAGAGTTCAAGGACTTTTTCGAGCCTCGAAAAGCAAACACCTATGTACTTTATCCCGGCAGCATTTTAGCTAATGCCTGGGTTTCATCAGACTATCGCAATCGTTTTGCCTACGACATAAGATCCACCTATACCGGCTTCTTTGGTTCAGACTATAACAATCTCAACCTAATTCTTAGCCCCAGATTCAGGTTCAGCAATAAATTCAGTCTTATTTACAGGTTTGAATATACTAAAGAACAGGATCGCGAGAGCTTTGTAGCATTACAGCCTCAAAATGTCATTTTTGGAAACCGTGATATGAAGAGTGTAGAGAATTCCTTGCAGGGCAGCTATAATTTTGGCACAAAAAAAGCGATCAGCCTCAGCTTCCGGAACTTTTGGTCAAAGGCCGTTTTTGCAGAGAATCAATTTTCCAGGCTGCAGGAAGATGGCGAGCTAAAGAAAACATCCTATGAGGTAAATTCAGAAAATGACCCCAATGCCAACTTTAACATCTGGAACCTTGACTTAAGCTACCAGTGGCGTTTTGCACCCGGAAGTGAAATGATCCTGTTGTATCGCAACGCTATTTTTAAGCTCGACGATCAAAGTGACCTTAATTACGCTCAAAGCCTTGATGAACTATTTCAGCAACCGGTACGACATAATCTCTCTTTAAGAATTGTGTATTACCTGGATTATAATACCGTCAAAAACGCAATTTAAAAGTATTATTGCAGAAGAAAACTTTGATTATGATAGAAGCCCGTAATATCCATAAAACCTATAATCATCTTCACGTCTTAAAAGGTGTGGATCTTCATATTGAAAAAAGCGATATTATTTCAATAGTAGGGGCTTCGGGTGCGGGAAAAACCACTTTGTTGCAAATCCTTGGAACGCTTGAAAAACCCGACAAGAATAACGACAGTAGTCTTAAAGTGAACGGAGTTGATGTTTTTTCACTTTCCGCTAAAGAGCTTTCGAGGTTCAGAAATGAAAATATTGGATTCATTTTTCAATTTCACCAGTTGCTGCCCGAATTCACGGCCCTGGAGAATATTTGCATTCCGGCATACATTCACAATACTCCAAAACAGCAGGCAGAAAAACGGGCGAAAGAGCTTCTTGGGTTTTTAGGGCTCTCTCAAAGAGCCAACCATAAGCCTTCCGAAATGAGCGGAGGTGAACAGCAACGGGTAGCCGTGGCACGTTCCCTCATCAATAATCCCGGGGTGATATTTGCTGATGAACCTTCGGGAAACCTCGACAGTGAATCTGCCGAAAACCTGCACCGGCTGTTCTTTGAACTTCGCAATGAATTTGGCCAGACTTTTGTAATTGTCACTCACAACGAAGAACTGGCGAACATGGCAGACAAGAAGCTGACTATGGTCGACGGTGATATTGTATAACGCCCAAAAACCTCATTTTTGACTACTACTG
>JBAVJE010000366.1:0-4952 GCA_049687615.1 Salinimicrobium sp.
AAGGTTACTACAACTTCAGTTCTAATTTTCTCATTTTTGAAGCCGACACCAATCAATATGACCGTAAAAAATTCGATCTTTTTCTTAGACTAAAAAAAGACGTTCCTCAACAGGCTACAAAACCTTATAAGGTAAAAAGGCTGAATATTTATCCTAATTACGTGGTAGGGTCAGATTCAATTGCCCGGGATACCACCCGATACGCCGGTAAAAATTACATACAAAACGAGGAATTTTTCAAACCTAAAAAGATTGATCCTTTTATCCTGCTGGAAGAGGATGAGTTGTACAGCCCTGGAAAATCAAGTATGACCAGCAGGAGACTCACTTCTATTGGTACTTATAAATTCGTCAATATCAGGTATGATGAGCTCGATTCTTTATCCACAGACAGCCTGGGATATCTTGAGGCCAATATTTACCTGTCGCCGCTAAACAAACGGGCGATTAGGGCAGAACTTCAGGGCGTAACCAAATCAAACAATTTCGCAGGGCCGCATTTGATGCTTACCTATTCCAATAGAAATTTATTTCATGGTGGGGAGATCTTGAATATTTCGGCTAATGTGGGTTATGAAAAACAGCTTTCGAAAGGTAATCAGGCAGGGCTCTCCAGTACTCAACTGGGATTGGAAACCAATCTTATTTTTCCAAGTATGCTCTCCATTATTCCGATAAATAACAACTGGTTTGAATATTCCATTCCAAAGACCAAAATTAGCGCCGGTTTTGACTATATGAACAGGAGTAAATTGTTCAGCTTATTCTCGGTGAGCGGCAGCTATGGGTACATCTGGAGAGCTAATAGATTCATTACTCATGAATTGAATCCATTTTCTGTCAATTATGTGAAACTGAGTAACACCACTCCCAGATTTGAAGAAATACTCAATGAGAATCCCTTTTTAGAAAGGAGTTTTAAGCAGGAATTTATTGCGGGTCTTACTTATTCCTTTACCTATAATGGGATGATCGATGACACCAATAAGCACCAGTTTTTTCTTAATTCAAATTTTGATCTTGCCGGAAATTTGCCCAGCCTGTTGACCGGTGGAAATTCTGCAGAAGATTATAAAACTTTTCTGGGCCTACGATACGCGCAATATGTTAAACTTGATGCAGATTTTAGGTATCACTTCAGGTTAAATGCACAGCAAACCATTGCTACCAGATTATATGGAGGTTTGGGAATTCCTTTTGGAAATTCAGATATCATGCCGTTTAGCCGCCAGTTTTTTGCCGGTGGCCCTTACAGTATTCGGGCCTTTCGTATCAGATCATTAGGCCCTGGAGCTTACCATCCCGAGCAGCGTAACGCCTATTATGATCAAATGGGAAACATTAGGCTTGAAGCCAATATAGAATACCGTTTTCCAATTTTCGCATTTCTGAAAGGAGCAGTGTTTGCAGATGCCGGGAATGTGTGGAACACCAAAGACAATATTCCTACCAATGAATCTCTTACCGCCCTACAAAAGGAAATTATCGCAAAAGGAACTTTTGGCTCAAACTTCCTGGACCAGGTCGCAGTAGGGACGGGTGTAGGTCTTAGAATTGATATCCAGAATTTTGTGATTAGATTTGACCTGGCAGCACCGGTAAGAACCCCCTGGTTACCCAAAGGAAGTCGCTGGGACTTTAGATATGATGAGCCTGTGCTCAACTTTGCAATAGGCTATCCCTTCTAATATTTAATGCTGCATTTTACTGCCGAAGCAAAGATCACCTGCATCACCAAGCCCCGGAACAATATATCCTTTTTCGTCGAGCTCTTCGTCTATTGTGGCTATCCAAAGATGTGAATCCTGAGGGAAATTTTCCTCTATATGCTCAATGCCTTCTTGAGCACCAATAACTGAAACAACATGGATTTTTGCCGGAGTTCCCATTGGTTCTAAAGCTTTAAGAACATTTACAAAAGATCTGCCGGTCGCCAGCATAGGATCAGCCAGAATGAGGGTCTTTCCCTCAAGTGAAGGGGAAGCCAGATATTCTACCAGAATTTGAAACTCCTCATCGTGGTTGGGGTGATGCCTATAAGCCGAAATAAAAGAATTTTCCACTCCGTCAAAATAATTTAGCAAACCGTTATGTAGGGGTAAACCCGCCCTTAAAATAGAACATAGTACAATTTCCTCTGTGGCCGCCGGTACAGACTTAGTACCTAATGGCGTCTTAACCTGCTCCTCTTTATAATTCAGCGTTTTACTGAGTTCATATCCAAGAATCTCTCCCAGTCTTTCGATATTTCTTCTGAAGCGCATCCGGTCAATTTGAATCCGGCTGTCCCGCAGTTGTTTGACAAAAGTATTGGCGATTGAATTTTGCTGAAGTAGATGATGAATATGCATAATAAATTACTTTTATAAGGTTTCAAAAATGACATTTTTGAAAGGCGTTCAAATTTAGAATTTTTTCGGGCTTTGCGATGTCTAAATGCATGCAAATTTCCTATAGTTCTTCTGCAAAAAGTAAAATCCTCTTTTAAACGGCCGAAAAAAATCCTGCAGAAGCCGGAAAATAAGACTGAAAAACCTTATTTTTAATCATCAATATTCTGACGTACAAATAGATATTCATCTATAGAGGCAATAACAGTTTTTAAAAATTAAAGCTTGACTGTGATGAGCGAAAAAGAGCAATTCCTGAGAAAAGTAAATAAGGCTTTTGTAGATAGCGACAAGGATTTCCTTCTACAATCCATTTCCGATAATATCACGTGGGATATTGTAGGAGAAAAAATGGTGAGCGGAAAAACGGAATTTTCAGAGGCACTTGACCAAATGCATGAGATGCCGCCTATTGACATTGATATTGAAAAAGTGGTCATACAGGACGACTCGGCTGTGGTTTCAGGCCTTGTAGTGGGAAGAAATCATTTAGGGCAGAAAAAAAACTTCAGCTTTTGTGATTTGTATGAACTAAAGAATGAAGACGGTTGGAAAATAGATAAAATGACATCTTATGTCATTGATATCAGTAAATACAAACAATACAGGGAAACCTGTTAATGTAAAAAGAGGCGGAAATTCCGCCTCTTTTTTTGAGTTAATCTTTATCTTCCGGGCGTGTTTTTTCGGAAGGATCACGGTATTTTTTGGCTTTGTCTCCTTTATATACGTTTTCAGATGGAGAACCTATATTGTCATTTGAATTAGCAGAATCTTTTGGCCGTTTATCCTTTTCAGATTGATCGGCTTCGCTTTTAGTTTCATTAAACTGCTTTTCATCCATCTCAGGAACATCGAGGTCTGACCCGGCATAATCAATAGGTTGCTCACGATCTTTGAAATAGTCTCCCTTTTTCTCATCAGAGCTTTGATTATTAAGAGTCTCTTTATCTTCCGGAGTGATCTCGGGATTAAAAGGCAGGTCTTTAGGTTGTTTTCCTCTTTCTTCCTTATTTTTTTTCGGCATTTCTTCTTTCCTGGTCATGATCTTGTTTTTATTTTAAGGTACAGATTAACACGGGTGTAGTCAATAATTTTGGGGTTAATTTCCCGTTAAAAGTGAAAGAATAGTAGAATTCTTATCTTTGTTATGCTTTTGGGACAGGTTTTTGATCTATGCTTTAAAGCTGAAAAATAGCGGAAATGAAAAACATTTTTTTACTTGTTGTTTTTTTGATTTTTACTGTCGGTGCCGTTGCCCAGGTAGATAATTCTACAACCACCCGGGCACCTGGTGAACTGTTGGGATCCAAATCTAAATCTTTACTGAAGCTGCAGGGCAATCACAGCCTGAGCAACACCAATAATCCTTACGGCAATATTTCTGAGCCCGGCAAGGAAGAAAAAAAGCCAATCAATCTCACTACCAATAATGGATTGATGGAATATAAGCTGGATGATTTTACTCCCAAGGCTTTAAAAGAAAAAGAGTCCAATTCCGATTATAGGAAAACTCAATATTTAGGAGACTTTACCACGGGAGGAGATCATGTAGAACTTTATTGCCGCGATCATGAGTATGTGGATGGTGATAAAGTAAAAATTACCGTCAATGGGGTAGTGGTGAGCGCCATGACTTCTTTGGGAGCCGGATTTACTCCAATTTATGTCAGGCTGAACTCCGGCTTGAATGAAATTCAGTTTGAAGCCCTTAACCAGGGAACTTCAGGCCCCAATACCGCCGAACTTCGTGTGATTGATGCAGAAGGTAAAGAAGTGATAAAGCAACAATGGAACCTCATGACCGGGGGTATAGCCAGTCTTGTGGTAGTAAAACAGTAGGTTTACTATTAAATAAGGTCTTCAAGACTTTCAACTTCCGCCAGGAGCGTTTCAGTTTCTTTTAACTGTTTGTTCAAAACTTCGTCTATAGGACCGGGAAACTTAAATTTGCTCAGTTTTTCCCTGTACTCTTTTACTGCCTCTTTTTCGCTGTGAAGGCATTCTGAGAGTAATGCGTCGTCTCCGTTTTTTCCAATTGAAGTTTTGAAATTAGTCCAGGCCTTGTGAAGATCGAAATGATCTTTAGGCTGGTTTGGATGTTCGTTAAGATCATGTAGTAACTTGTCTATTTCGGTGGCAAAGTGGTTGTGTCTAATACCACTTTGTTTACAGAAATCTTTAAGCGACATTTCATCTGCCCGTTCTACAGCCTTTTTAAAATCTTTTTCGGCTTCATAGTTCTTTTTCAGGAGTTCCTGTAGAGATCTTACGACCTGTCTGTGGCTCTCCTCGCGTATTGATTCTCTTGTAGTTTTCATGATACTCCATGTTTATTTTTAAAGTTACATAGTAAGGCTTCAAACGGAAATGATAAATATCATTTCCATGAAATAAAATTCTGAAATACAGTAGTTTAACATCTCCTCGGAATAATGCCGAACAAGAGCAATATTTTGTAAATTAGAGTAAAACCATTCAACGATGAAAAAAGTACTGATCGCCGTGGATTATCATCCGGTTTCTGAAAAAGTGGCTGAAAAAGGATATGAACTTGCCAAA
>JBAVJE010000367.1:0-6982 GCA_049687615.1 Salinimicrobium sp.
CAGTGGGATATTTTTACTCATGGCTTTATGATGGCAGCCATCTATTACTTATGGAACTTTTTTAGTGTGGAAAAAAACCTTTGGAAAACCGCATTTTTGGCAGGTTTGTTCCTGGCGTTTTCCATTATGAGCAAGGGACCGGTTTCCCTCTACGCCCTGTTGTTGCCTTTCCTCATTGCTTACGGTGTAATTTACAAGTATAAAGGCCTAAGGAAGAAATGGAAGCCTCTATTATTCATGTCATTATTAGCGCTGCTCCTTGGCAGCTGGTGGTTTGTTTATGTGCGCCTGGCCGATCCTGTAGCATTTCTTGAGATTACCACTCGCGAAGCCTCCCGTTGGGCCAGTTACAATGTTCGTCCATTCTATTACTACTGGAGCTTTTTTACCCAGAGTGGTATCTGGACCATCCCTGCTTTTGTCGCCCTTCTTTACCCTTATTTGAAGAAGCGTGTCTCCAACTTAAAGGCTTATAAATTTACCCTTTTATGGACCTTAGCTGCAGTGGTGCTGCTTTCGATCATCCCCGAGAAAAAATCCCGATATCTCCTGCCGGTTCTCATCCCTATGGCCATGAATACCAGCTTCTACATTGAATATCTTTTCCGAAGATTTAGCCTACTTCCAAAAAAAGAAAAATGGGTGGTTTATTTTAACCACGGTCTTATCGGGTTAATTGGTGTAGTTTTCCCGTTTGTCGCCTGGTATTTTCTGGAGCTTGAGGGCCACTGGTTCTGGTATATTGCCACCTCTGTAGTCCTTTTCGGTATTGGGGCAGGGCTGTTCTATTTCCTAAAAAAGCAGCAATATTCTTCAGTTTTTTATCTTACTGTGAGCTTTATCTGCGGAATAATGGTCTTCGGATTTCCACTTTCCCAGGCATTTCTTAAGAATCCACGGTTCCACAATATTTCCGAACTTCGGAAGGTGACAGAAAAACAGGAGCTTTCTATTTATGAATATACTCCTGAAAGCCCCGAGCTCATCTGGGAATATGGAAAACCTATTCCGCAGTTGACTGCTGAAGATTTCAAGCTTCCGGAGGAAAAGAAATTCGGTTTACTCACCCTGGAAAAAGACAGCAGCTTTGTGAAAAACCTGGATAATTATGAGGTACTCGAGAAAGACCGGTATGATCTCAATTACGTACATCCGGAAAAATCGGGCTACAAGAGCAGACTCGTAAGGAACTTTTATATTCTTAGAAAGAAGGAGTAGAAGGGAAATATTTCTTAAACACCCACTTGTACAGCTTGTAATAAAGGATTGCTAGAACAATTCCGAAGAACCACCCGGTAAGAATATCCCCGGGATAATGGACTCCCACATAGATCCTGCTGTAAGAAACCAGTAGTGCCCAAATTACAAGTACGGGCACGATTCCCTTCCAGAATTTCCTCAGAATGGATCCTATAAACACCAGAACCGCCGCCGAACTTGCCGCATGCGCCGAAAAGTACCCGAAGCTTCCGCAGCGTACAGCTACGAAACGGGCCATTTCCATCACGCCTTCCTGCCTACAGGGCCGTGGTCTTTCAATGCCATGTTTGAAAAGATTGGCAAGTTGGTCTGTACTGGCGATGAGAGCAGCGACAAAGAGAAGTGTCAAAAATGCCTTTTTCGGGCCGAGGCTTTTGAACATCAAGAACAAGAGCAAAGCATAAAAAGGAATGGAAGAAAGCTTATTAGTGACAAAATTCCAGAATGGATCCCAGGGGGTGCTTCCCAGGTTGTTTAAAAACAGGAAAAGTTCCTGATCCAGCTCAACTAAATGCTCCATTTTTAGTCTTCGTAACGTTCTATTTCTCTATCATAGAAAGCGGTGGCCTCTTTAATAAGGCCTTCAGCTTCCGAAGCCAGTTCTTTTTCATCGGCTGCATCAAAATCTTCCAGCCACTCCACCTCGTCATTTTCGAGATTAATAATAAACCGTGGATATTCGGTATGAACGATAAAAATAGCTTCGGGATAATCTGTATTATCACCTAAAAGAAATTTGGGAAATTCCATAATTGATTGAATTGCAGAAATTAAATTTTCAAGGCTGCTTCAGACTTCAGCAGCATTTTTTTACTCAAATAATTAAACCGAAGATACAACATTAATGCAGAAGCCGTAAGCCCCGCAAAAAGCCCCAGCCAAATTCCTATGCTTCCAAGGTATTTTTCCTTTCCAAGGAACCAGGAAACAGGGAAACCAATGATCCAGTATGCGATAAAGCAAATAAGCGTAGGGATTTTAACATCCTGCAAGCCTCGCAAGGCCCCCAGGATCACTACCTGCAGCCCGTCACTTAGTTGAAACAAAGCAGCTATAATCAACAATTGAGCTGCCAGAATGATCACTTCGGTGTTGTCTATATAGATCGTGGGCAACCAATTCTTCAGCAAAATAAAACCTACAGCAAATACAGTTTCAATCAAAAAAACCAGTAAAAAGGTGGAAAAAGCGATGCGTCGCAGATCATGAAAATTCTCTTTCCCCTTTTGATTCCCCACCCGTATGGTAGCAGTAACTCCCAAACCTACAGCAACCATAAAGGTCATGGAAGCGAGGTTGAGGGCGATTTGATTTGCTGCTTGCGGATTTGTCCCTAAAGTTCCGGCAAGAAAAACTGTACCGGCGAAAATCGCGACTTCAAAGAGCATTTGTAGGGCCGTGGGAAATCCAAGTGAAAATAACCTCTTAAAAATGTCAATTTTGAGCAGTTCTTTTTTGGACCAGACGAAATATTGCCGGAATTTCTTTTTGCGTCTAAGAATCTCCCAAACGAACCAAAGCATGAAAAACCTTGAGATTAAAGTGCCCAGGGCAGCGCCTCGCAACTCCAGCCTCGGAAAGATCCATATACCATATATCAACAGGTAGTTGAACACTACATTCACCACATTGGCAATAAGTGTCGCGTACATGGCATATTTTGTTTGGGAAAGGCCGTCTGCAAACTGCTTATAGGCCTGGAATATCATCAAAGGGATCATCGAGAAAGCCACGATCTCCAGGTAAGGTATCGCCAGATCCACCACTTCGGGCGGTTGGTTGAGATGATAAAGTAAAGGCTTGGCAATAAGCAGTAACAAAAAGAGCAGGATACCATTGATACCGCTCATGATGATACCGTGATGAAAATAGCTTTTTCCGGTTTCTATATCACCGGCTCCATCAGCTTCGGCGATAAGAGGGGTAATGGCAAATGAAAATCCTATACCCAGAGAGAGGGCGATAAAGACAAGACTATTGCCAAGAGACACAGCTGCAAGAGGTGCAGCTCCCAACTGCCCCACCATAATATTATCTGCAAGACCCACCATCACATGGCCCAGCTGGCCCAGCATGACGGGGTATGCGATATTGAGATTGGTCCTGAATTCTTTGGTATATCCGGAAATTTGCACCCTTTGGTTTTAAGGCTGCAAATATATAAAGTTTAGAAACCGGTAGAAGGTTTATCCCGCTAAAGTTTTATTTCAGAATTTGTTCTTTTGACTGAATATTATCAAAACCATACTTGTCAACTAGATAGACGAGAGAAGCCATGGTCGCCGCCCCCAATTCCAGTTCCCGCTTATTGATCTTGTCAAAGGTGTCTGAAGCAGCGTGATGATAGTCAAAATACCTTTGAGAGTCGGGTCTCAGGCCCGCGAGTACAGTATTCCCGTTTTTTAAAGGTCCAATATCTGCACCACTATGGCCGTTCTCGAAATAATGGATCAAATAGGGTTTGAAAAGCGGCTTCCATGACTCAACTTTTTCAAACTGTGAGGGAGAAGCATCAAAAGAGAAGCCGCGCGGGGTGAATCCACCCGAGTCACTTTCAAGGGCGAAAATGTGATTTTCATTGTTCTCTTGAACAACCTCGGCGTATTTCTTTCCGCCTCTTAAACCGTTTTCTTCATTCATAAAAAGAACTACCCGGATGGTTCTCCTGGGTTTTAAACCGGTTTCCTTGAAGAGTCGCAAGACTTCCATTGACTGCACCACTCCGGCTCCATCGTCATGAGCTCCATCACCAAGATCCCAGGAGTCCAGATGTCCTCCAACCACAATAATTTCTTCGGGTTTTTCGCTGCCTTTAATCTCTCCTATCACATTATAAGACTGCACATCGTCATAATTCTGGCAATTCATTTTATAGTAAAAGGAAAGATCCTTGTTAAGCTTAAGCATGCTGCTTAGGTATTCGGCGTCTTTGGTGCTTATAGCCGCAGCAGGAATTCTTTTTTCGTTTGGAAGGTCTCCATAGCTCATAGAGCCGGTATGTGGTTTGTCGTCAATAATTTGGCTTAAAGAACGAACAATTACCCCGGCTGCGCCATATTTCGCAGCTTCGGCCGCACCTGCATAACGCTGATCTACACAACCCCCATAAGCTTCAAAAGTATGTATTAGGTCGGCTCTCATTGGACGATTAAAAAAGACGATTTTTCCCTCGATCTGTTCTTTTCCATATAGGGCGAGGTCTTCTAATCCCTGCACCTCTATCACCTGAGCCCGTAAGCCTGTTTCGGGGGTTGCAACAGAACCACCAAGAGCGCAGATATTCACCTGGGTGGATGGTCCACCTGAGGCCTGTACATAGGCATATTCCTTAACGCCCCGCGTCCATTTGGGAACCATCACGGGCTGCAACCAAACGCTGTCCAATCCCAGTTTTTCCAATTCGGCTTTGGTATATTCTACCGCCTGCTGCGCATTGACAGAACCAGAAAGCCTACCACCAATTTTATTTGAAAGATGATCAAGCCATGCATAACTCTCCCCGTTGAGCAGGGACATGTCATAGAGTTTTCTCAGGTTAAGCGAATCGGTTTGCTGAACTGAGTTTTGAGCGACCCCATAGAAGGAAAAACTCAATAATATTAGAAAGGCGAAGTATTTTTTCATTTTATAACCCTTTTATGCGGGGACCAAACAAAAATAAAAAACCGTACCAAACAAGGGGTTGATTTATAGCTATTTTTAACAAGTTCTTTTCCCTACAGTTAAAGCAGTTAAAATGCGACTAATTTTTTATCTTTCGGCAAAATTCAGAAGCCTTGGACAAGCAACAGATCATCGATAACGTTTCAACATTATTACAGGAGATTCCTACTTCTATGGAGATCGTCAAAGACGATAAAAAGCGTGAGAAGCGCTTTCATTATTTGGCAAAACACATGGTAGAAAAAGCCATTGAAAAAGATGCTTTAATTACTTCTGATGATGGTAAAGGAATAGCCATCCTCTTTCGCACCAGCAGTAAAGATAAGAACTTCTGGAAAGATCTTATCATGGACCTCAAACTCGCCCTAAACGTTACGGGAATCAAGAAAGGTCTAAAGGCAATGAAGGTGCAGCAATATGTAAAAAATCAGCGACCACAGAATGGAGAAGAGTACCTCTATTGCTGGTTTTGGGGAATATTAAGCGATGTACGGGGTAGCGACGACAGCAAAATTGCTTATAACATGAAAAACAGATTTTATGAAATTTCTAAAGAGCTGCAGCTACCTATTTACGCCGAAACCAGGATTCGTCGCATAAGTATTGCCTACCGCCGGTATGGTTTTGAGCAATTTAATGAGTGGGATCATCCCGCCGGCGACAAGATGTATTTCTTAAGGTATACCCCGCCGCCGAAGGACTAGATCTTATTTGCTGGCAAAAAGCCGAACATCTTCTTCGCTTACTTCTTTTCCACCCAGGATGATAAGTCGTTCCACAACGTTCCTTAATTCTCTAATATTTCCGGTCCAGTTGTACTCTTTCAGAAGGTTGAGGGCGTCATTTGAGAACGTTTTGGTATTAACTCCCTGTTCTGCACTCACTTTTTCAGCAAAAAAGTTTACGAGCAAGGGAATATCTTCCCGGCGCTCATTCAAAGAAGGAACCCGAATTAGAATTACCGCGAGCCTATGATAAAGGTCTTCCCGGAATTTTTTATCCTCTATCTCTTTTTTAAGATCTTTATTAGTAGCGGCAATCACCCGTACGTCAACTTTAATATCTTTGTCACTACCCACACGTGAGATTTTGCTTTCCTGCAGGGCCCGAAGTACTTTTGCCTGAGCCGAAAGACTCATATCGCCAACCTCATCCAGAAAAATTGTGCCTCCGTTGGCAGCCTCAAATTTCCCTGCCCGGTCTTTATTAGCCGAGGTAAACGCGCCTTTAACGTGACCGAAAAGTTCACTTTCTATTAATTCTGAAGGAATCGCGGCACAATTCACTTCAATCATTGGTCCCGAAGAACGCTCACTTTTTTGATGCAACCAATGCGCTACCAATTCTTTTCCCGTACCATTTTGACCGGTAATAAGTACCCGTGCGTCTGTAGGGGCGACTTTTTCAATAATTCGCTTGATTTTACTGATTTCTTCCGACTCCCCGATCATTTCCAGGTTCTTGCTCACCTTTTTCTTGAGTCGGGTATTCTCGACAATTAATTCCTTGCGATCGAGAGCGTTTCTAACCGTATTAAGAAGGCGGTTAAGATCGGGCGGTTTTGATATGTAATCAAAGGCTCCCAGGCGCATTGTGTTCACGGCAGTGTCAAGATCACCATGCCCAGAGATCATTACGATAGGAATTTCAGGTTTTATTTTCTTTACCGCCTCAAGCACCTCAACACCATCCATTTTTGGCATTTTTATATCGCACAGGATGAGGTCATAGTCCTGGTCTTTGATTTTCCCTATTCCTTCAATTCCATCGCTGGCTTCCTCAACTTCATAAGTATTATTTTCTTCGGTAAGTATTTTGAGAAGCACCCTTCTAATGGCCGCTTCGTCTTCAATCAACAAAATTTTTGGCATTTTTACTCAGGTTTTTGGGATCAGCCTTGAGGCTGCAATTTTTTTCTGTTTTTCTGTAATTCCGAAAAAGCTTTCTTTTAAATTAAAGATAGCAAGCTAAAGGTTCTGAAAAAAGGCTTTTTTGACTATTCTTCTGTTTTTTCCCTGTTGGGAAAAAAATGGACATCTCTTTGTGGAAACGGAATGGT
>JBAVJE010000368.1:0-11026 GCA_049687615.1 Salinimicrobium sp.
CACAAGAACTTCAGGATTTGGGAATGAACTTACCGGAAGCTGTAAAACCCGCAAAATTATTAAAGGACAGCCTGCAAAGCCTGAGAAAACTCTATGGTTTTGGAAAAGATGAGAATCCAAACCGGCGACTGGCTTTTAGGGAGTGCGGCCTATCCTTAGGTCTTCGGATAGCAAAGGCTTCTAAAAATGACATTTTTGAATCCCCTTCTGCCAAAGAGCTTCAGGATTTTTATGGCTTAGCTTCAAAAATCGAGGAATTCTGGTTAAACAAGGAGCACCGGCGAGGCTCCACCTGGCAGGATCACCTCAACATAAATATGATAAGCCTTGCTGCATCTCTGGTTGCTTCAGAAGTACCCGAAGTTTTCTCAGGAACTTACAAAAACAGAAAAACCACCTAAAAAAGGTGGTTCCCGGTATATTTAAGAAGAGGTTTTTAGAACATTTCCCTTCCGGCGAAATGAAAATCGCCTTCTATTTTGGCGTTTTCGTCGCTGTCACTTCCATGAACGGCGTTCTCACCAACAGATTCTGCATATTTCTTACGAATGGTTCCTTCCGCAGCATCTGCAGGATTTGTAGCCCCAATAAGAGTTCTAAAATCTTCCACTGCATTTTCTTTTTCTAAAATAGCGGCTACGATTGGCCCGCGGCTCATGAATTCAACCAGCTCCCCATAGAAAGGACGCTCCTGGTGCACTTCGTAAAATTTCTCGGCATCACGACGAGTCATTTGAGTAAGCTTTAATGCAACGATTCTAAATCCTGAAGCAGTGATCTGCTCTAAAATAGCTCCAATGTGTCCTTTTTCAACTGCATCGGGCTTAATCATGGTGAAAGTTCTGTTTCCTGCCATTTCTTTGCTTTTAATTTTGATGCAAAAATAGTCAATTCAGTTCCATTTCCAATTTTATTCGGGGTTATGCGCATTAATAAAGCTGAAACTTAGCTGCTTTTATAACTTCCGAAGCTTTTAAATCTTCAAAATTCAATATCTTCGTTGCCTATGACCAATAAGGATATTTCTAAAGTTAAAGAGCTTTTATCAACTCCCAAGAAGATCGTAATCGTACCGCATAAAGGTCCCGATGGCGATGCTATGGGTTCCTGCCTGGCCCTCAAGATCCTGCTGGAAGGGCAAGATCATCATGTACAGCTTATTTCTCCAAACGACTATCCCGATTTCCTGAAATGGATGCCATACCAGGAAGAGGTGTTGATCTATGAGAAGGAGCGGGAAAAATGTGACACCTATATTGATGAAGCCGAGCTGATCTTCACCCTTGATTTCAATCACCTTTCAAGGGCGGGAGAAATGCATCAAAGCCTGAAGGAAGCAAAGGCAGAATTTATCATGATAGACCATCACCAGCAGCCGGATGATTATGCGGTGGTAACCTACAGCGATGTACATATGAGTTCCACTTGCCAGATGGTGTTCCACTTTATCGAAAATATAGGGCTGGATGAGCATATCACGCCGGCCATGGCCACCTGCCTCTACACCGGTATCATGACCGACACGGGCTCTTTTCGTTTTCGTTCCACCACAAGCCTCACTCATCGCGTGGTCGCAGATCTTATCGATAAAGGTGCAGACAATACCGGAATCCATGAAAATGTATTCGACACCAGTTCGTACGGGCAACTGCAACTGCTGGGATGCGCCCTACAAAACCTTAGAGTAGTAGAAGGCTACCGTACGGCCTATATTACGCTTTCGCAGGAAGAACTGGACAGGCATAACTTCAAAAAAGGAGACACAGAAGGCTTTGTCAATTATGGACTTTCACTCGACGGAATCGTTTTTGCAGCCATTTTTATTGAGAACAAAGCCGAAGGAATCGTGAAAATTTCTCTTAGATCAAAAGGTACTTTCTCTGTAAACGAGTTTGCCAGGAAGTATTTTCATGGAGGAGGCCATATTAATGCTGCCGGCGGAAGGAGCGATCTTTCTCTGGAAGAGACAATTAAGAAATTTGTTAGTATCTTACCCGATTACAAAACAAGCCTAAGCTTATGAAAAGGATAATGATTCTGCTGCTTGGTGTATTGCTACTTGGCTCTTGTAAGTCGCCTGAGGCACGACGGCCGGTGACGCAAAAATCGGGTTCGTATATCAATGAGGCTGTAGAACGCAATAAAAAAATTGTGGTGGCACAGGAAGAAAAGATTCAGCAGATCATAGAGAATGATTCGGCTCATGAATATATTTCATCGCCCAACGGTTTCTGGTATTACTACAATAAAAAAGACAGCATCAGCTCAGCTACACCAGATTTTGGAGATGTGGTAAAATTCGACTACGATTTGAGGACCCTTGATGGTACGGCGATCTATTCCGAAGCAGAGCTGCCCACCCGCACTTACACTATAGATAAGGAGAAGCTGTTTAGCGGCCTGCGTGAAGGTTTGAAGCTAATGCAAGAAGGCGAGACGGTAACATTCCTGTTTCCATCGCACAAGGTTTATGGGTATTACGGAGACAAAAAAAGAATAGGGTCTGACGTGCCGGTGATCTCCACCGTCACTCTACATAAGATCACCAAAGAAGAGAATAACAATCAAAATTAATATTTTAAAAATGAAGAAAATTAGTTTCCTGCTTTTATGCAGCGTTTTTTTAAGCCTCGTCTCTTGTAATGAGGAATACCCCGATCTTCAAGACGGGATGTACGCCGAATTTAAAACCAACAAAGGAACCTTCCTGGCTAAACTTTATTATGAAGCTACACCAATGACTGTAGCCAGTTTTGTTTCATTGGCCGAAGGCAAAAGTGAACTGGCGGACGAGCAGTACAAAGACAAAAAATTCTACAACAACCTGATTTTTCACAGGGTGATGAAAGATTTTATGATACAGGGAGGAGATCCTGCCGGGACAGGTAGTGGTGGCCCTGGTTATAAATTTCCTAATGAGATCGTAGATACCTTAAAACATGACGCTAAAGGAGTGCTTTCTATGGCCAATTCGGGACCTGACTCCAATGGCAGCCAGTTCTTTATCACCTTAAAGGAAACTCCATGGCTTGACGGCTTGCACACCATCTTTGGAGAGATCGTTGAAGGACAAGATGTGGTCGATTCCATTGGAGCCGTTAAAACCAATCCGGGAGACCGGCCTGTTGAAGAGGTTGTGATCCAGGAGGTGAACATCATTAGAAAAGGAAAAGAAGCTAAGAATTTTGATGCTCCAAAAGTACTTTCCAGGGAACTTGAAGAATTCAAGGCTGAAAAGGCAGAAAAAGAAAAAGCCGCAGAGGAACGAAGGAATAACGCTATGAAGCACTTCGAAGAATTGAAAGCCGGTGCAAAAGACCTTAAAGACGGCGTCAAGATCTCATATCTTGAAGAAGGCAATGGCCCTCAGCCCAAAGTAGGCGATACGGTAATGGTGAACTACCAGGGTTATTTGACCGATGGTGATCTTTTTGATACCAATGTCGTTTCAGTAGCAAAAGAATCTAATTTATATAATCCCAAAAGGGATCAAATGGGCGGTTACGCACCAATGCCTGTAGTTTATGGGCCTGATGCACCAATGATTCCCGGTTTTAAAGAAGGTGTTTCAAACATGAAAATTGGCGATAAGGCAGTGATCTATATTCCTTCTGACCAGGCTTACGGTCAAAGAGGGATGCCACCGGTGATCCCACCTTCAGCCGATCTTATTTTCCAGGTTGAAATAGTCAATCTTCAGGAATAGTTTTCCATAGAACAAAAACAAGAGGCCCGAAAAATGACATTTTTCGGGCCTCTTAGGTTTTAAATACTTCAGCTATTAATTTTTCTTCGGAATATTTTTCAAGACTTCAAGAGTGAAATCCCAGAACTTCTGTGCCGAAGAAATACTTGCCCGCTCGTCGGGAGAATGCGCTCCACGAATGGTGGGTCCAAAAGAGATCATGTCCATATCTGGATAATTATTCCCCAGTATACCGCATTCCAAACCTGCATGACAGGCTGCGATCTCGGCTTTCTCCTTATTCATTTTTTGATAGAGCTCGTCCAGAACCTTAAGGATGGCAGAATCTTTATTAGGTGCCCACCCGGGATAAGAACCCGAGAGTTTTACTTCAAAGCCTGCAAGTTCGAAACCGGCCTTAATACTGTTGGCCAGATCTTCTTTTGAAGACTCTACCGAAGAACGGGTGAGGCAAAGTATTTCGATCTCTCCATTTTTCACCTCTACTCTCGCTACATTGTTTGAAGTTTCCACCAGGCCTTCAATTTCAGGGCTCATTCGGTATACGCCATTATGAGTAGCGGCAAGTGCCTTGATAAGCAGCTCTTGTGCTCCTACTTCCATCACCTTTTCTGGATTGGCAGTTTCAGAAATACTAATGTCTAATTTTGGTTCAAGAGATCTAAACTCCTGTTTAATGGCACCTATGATCTCTTGTGAAGCCTTCTTAAAATCTTCTTTTTGGATACCCGCTACCGTAACTACCGCATGGCTTTCTCTAGGGATAGCATTTCTCAATCCGCCGCCATTAATAGAAGAAATACGCAAACCGTAGTTTTCAAAAGAGTCGTACAGGACTCGGTTCATCAATTTATTCGCATTCCCCAGGCCTTTGATAATGTCCATTCCTGAATGCCCGCCGGACAATCCTTTTACTTCAATCTTAAAAGCCGTTGAATCTGCAGGCACTGCTTCTTCTTTATAAGAACGGGTTGCAGTGATATCTACTCCCCCGGCACATCCAATTCCAATTTCATCATCTTCCTCTGTATCCAGGTTCAGTAGAATTTCTCCTTCAAGCAATCCCGATTTAAGCCCCATAGCCCCGGTCATTCCAGTTTCTTCGTCTATAGTAAATAAAGCTTCAAGGGCAGGATGCTCTATGCTGTCGCTTTCGAGAATAGCCATAATTGTAGCGACACCAAGCCCATTATCGGCTCCAAGAGTGGTGCCTTCGGCTTTCACCCAATCTCCATCAATATACATTTCTATACCCTGCGTCTCAAAATCAAAATTGGAGTCATTATTCTTCTGGTGCACCATATCGAGATGCGATTGCAAGACAACCGGTTTACGGTCTTCCATGCCTTTTGTCGCAGGTTTCCTGATGATCACATTGCCTACCTCATCTACCAGAGTATCTAAGCCTAATTTATTTCCGAAGTTTTTCATGAATTCAATCACCCTTTCCTCCTTTTTAGAAGCCCGGGGCACCGCATTAAGATCGGCGAAACTATTCCAGAGTTGCTTTGGTTCCAAAGCCCTTATTTCTTCATTCATTGGTTTAAGTTTTTTGCATTTTCACAAATATAGGAAGAATTCGTCAGGCAAGTTTCTCCACATGTTCTTTGGGCACCCCTGCTTTTCTAACAGGCAGACCTCCAGGGATTGAAATAAATACGCGAGTAAATAATTACGGAATGGCCATTTTTTTGTTAGCCCGTCCCATACCTGCCCAATACTAATCCAAAAATGCTATTTTTGAGAGGTGAAGAACAAAACCGCTATCATATTAGCACTATTACTCCCGGTACAGATTGTTGTAACCAGGGTGCTGGCAAATTATCCATTTTTGGTGGAAAAATGGTACAGCACAGGCTTATACCCCGTTATTTCTGCCTTCATGCGAATGGGACTCGGCTTTCTGCCATTTTCTCTTGGAGACCTGCTATATACGCTATTCATTGTCATGCTCATTAGGTGGCTGGTGATAAGGATCAAACAGAGATTTAGAAATCCGAAAAAATGGGCCCTGGAAGCTCTGGCTACCTTTTCCCTTATCTATGCCTGTTTCAACCTTTTTTGGGGCTATAATTATTACCGGTTACCGCTACACCAGACTCTCGGGATTGGTAACGACTATACTACCGAGGAGCTTGTATCGCTCACGAAAGGTCTCATCAAGAAGACCAATAAGTTGCAAACCAGCATCATGAAAGATGATTCGGCAAAAGTGGATATCCCCTATACAAAAAAAGAATTGCTGAAACTTGCAACGACAGGATACAGGCATATTGAAGAAGATTTTCCAGAGCTCGATTATGAACAGACAAGCCTAAAACGTTCTCTTTACAGCCTTCCCCTTACTTACATGGGTTTTAATGGCTATCTTAATCCGCTCACAAATGAAGGCCAGGTGAATACTTTGATTGTTCCCTTCAAGATCCCTACCACCGCAAGTCATGAAATAGGTCACCAGCTGGGATTTGCGGCCGAAAATGAAGCGAATTTCCTTGCCTGTTTGACCACCATGAATCATCCTGATGTCTATTTCAGGTATTCGGGAAATTCATTCGCATTAAGTTACTGCCTTAGTGAACTCTACCGCAGGGATCCCGAACTGACTGATGAGCTCTTGGAAACGCTCAACTACGGGGTTCGTCTCAATTATCTCGAGGTAGAGGAATTCTGGCGACGGCATAAAAACCCCTTTGAGCCTGTTTTTATGTTTACCTACAATAACTTTCTCAAGGCCAACAATCAGCCCGAAGGAATGCGCAGCTACAGCTATGTGGTCGCCTTACTTGTGAATTACTTCAAAAACAATTCGCAGAAATTGTAGCGGCTGCCGGAGCATGAATTTTATAAAAAGTAAAAGGCTTCAGAAATAAACATCAGACGGAATAAGCATTTTTAAATGCAATAAAAATCCCAAAGAAATCCATGACTTCCCTGGGGTTTTACCAATCAAAATTTATAGTTTAGGTTCTATTTTCTTAAAGAATATTCTTATACCTTAAAATCTTCTGAGTTCAATACCATTTGTGTAGAAGGTAAAACGGCCTTAGGCGTATCTTCGGCAGTAATAAAAATACGAATTGGCTTATAAGGTGTTACGGTCGTTAAAGAAGCTTTATTATTTTTACTCACCCTTAGGTTTCCAAGGTTGATCGTACCGTGCTTTTGGGTCACCATCCAAACCACATAATTTCTGCGTGAAGGAGTCAGCCTTTCGGGATCAGCTAAATTGGTCACCTCCAGCTTCACCTCATAGTTTTCGCTTTTATTCCGGTCAATATGCAGTACAGCCTGGGCCGCCGGCACCACTTCCGAAGTAGGGAAAGTGATCTTTTTAGAACATGAACTTATAAGAATGGCTATAAAAATAAAGCTGATGACTTTAAATGCATTCTTTATAGGCAGAGAGTTTATTTTAGTTTTCATAACAAAGGATTTGTTTTACATTTAAATTAGACCTTTTTATTCTCTTTAGAAAACCCCTGTCATTTTTAGCGATTAATACAACATAATTTTAGTGCAACTTTAACTTTTGAACTGGTAAAAAAGATACCGGCCGGACTTTCTTATCTTTGGCACATGCAAAAACAAATTTCAAGTCTGCATAATCAGACAATAAAAGACCTGCTGCAATTACAGGAAAAGTCAAGATCACGAAAGAAGCAAAATCTTTTTGTGATTGAAGGGAAGCGGGAAATTTTGCTTGCCCTCAAGGGCGGTTACAAAATAAGGCAGATCTTTTTTTGTCCCGAATTAATTTCTACGGAAGCTTTGGACGCCCTACAGGCACCAAATCCTGAATATATTGAGCTGTCGCAACAGGTTTATCAAAAGATGGCCTACCGCGGAAGCACCGAAGGCATCATGGCTGTAGCCGAAGCAAAACCACTTTCGCTTGATCATATAGTGTTGCAAAGGCAAAATCCGCTGATCTTAATTGCCGAAGCCCCCGAAAAACCCGGAAACATTGGAGCTTTGCTGCGTACCGCCGATGCTGCGGCCGTAGATGCAGTTTTTATCGCAAATCCAAAAACCGATATGTTTAATCCCAATGTTATCAGGTCAAGTGTGGGTTGTTTGTTTACCAATCAAATAGCGACAGGTACAACCGAAGAAATCATTGCTTTCCTAAAGCAGCAGGAAATTGGCATTTTTGGAGCCGCACTGCAGGCATCGGTTCCTTATGACAGCATTGATTTCACCCGGGCCACCGCCATTGTTGTAGGCACCGAGGCTACAGGGCTTTCACAGGAGTGGCTGGAAAATACAACACAAAACATTGTTATCCCCATGCGGGGAGAGATTGACTCCATGAATGTGTCGGTAGCCGCCGGGATTCTCATATTTGAAGCCGCACGCCAGCGGGGTTTTAATTGATATGCTGTTTATATTGCAACTTATGTATATTAGCCATTTTTCAAAAAACATCGAATAATTGGAACCTCAAATACTATTTTACCTCATCCTGGCGATCATAATCATCGACTTCCTCTTTGATAAGTTTCTTGATGCCCTAAATGCAAAACATTATGATGATCCTGTACCACCTTCCTTACAGGACGTTTTTGATGAGGAAGAATACCAGAAATCCATGCGTTACAAAAAAACGCGCTACAAGTTCGGGTTGATCTCCTCCACATTTTCGCTGATCGTGCTCCTGCTTTTCTTCTTTTTGGACGGATTTCAATATGTTGACAGTATAGCCAGGGCTGTGAGCGACAACGCCATTATCATCGGGCTTCTCTTCTTCGGAATTATTATGTTGGGAAGTGATATTTTGTCCCTTCCGTTTTCCTATTACAGCACTTTTGTGATCGAGGAAAATTTCGGATTTAATAAGAGCTCAAAAAAGACATTTTTCATGGATAAGCTTAAAAGCTGGGGCATGATGATCATCTTTGGCGGTGGCATCCTGGCGCTTATCATCTGGTTCTACGAATTTGCCGGTGACAATTTCTGGTGGTATGCCTGGATTTTAGTCGCTGTTTTCAGCATTTTCCTGAATATGTTCTATGCGAGGCTCATCGTACCTTTATTCAATAAGCAGAGTCCGCTTGAGGAAGGTAGCCTTAGGAACAAGATAGAAGCTTACGCCAGAAAAGAAGGCTTTAAGCTGGAAAAGATCTTTGTGATTGACGGCTCCAAAAGAAGTACCAAGGCGAATGCCTATTTCTCAGGCTTCGGAAATGAGAAAAGAGTGACGCTTTATGACACCCTCCTTAATGACCTGGAAGAAGACGAAATCGTAGCGGTACTGGCGCACGAGGTAGGACATTACAAGAAAAATCACATCATCATCAACATGATCCTTAGCATCCTTATAACCGGCTTTACGCTCTGGTTGTTGTCTCTTTTTGTTGGAAATCCGGTGCTTTCTGAAGCCCTGGGTGTAGAGAAACCGGGCTTTCATATCGGGTTGGTAGCCTTCGGAATCCTTTACAGCCCTATCTCTGAACTCACAGGCATGTTCATGAATTACCTTTCAAGAAAATTCGAATACCAGGCAGACAATTTTGCTAAACGAACTTATGCTGCTTCTCCATTAATTACAGGACTTAAAAAGCTGAGCAAGAATAGCCTTAGCAATTTGACCCCACACCCGGCATACGTTTTTTTACATTACTCACATCCGCCGCTATACAAGCGCCTGCGGAATCTTAGCACACATTAAATTGTTTGTCATCAATCTTAATTGTATTTTTAATTCATGACCGAAGCCGCTATAGAAAAGGAAAACAAGGAAATTGCCAGGCAATACAAGGAGCTGCTGCGCATAAGCTATCAAACGCTGACTGATGAGGACAAAAAACTCATAAGGCATGCGTTTGATGTGGCTGTTGACGCGCATAAAGATCAGCGTAGAAAGAGCGGGGAAGCTTACATTTTCCACCCTATAGCGGTGGCAAAGATTGTGGCTTCAGAAATTGGTCTTGATGCCACCTCCATCTCTGCGGCTTTACTGCATGATGTGGTAGAAGATACGGCTTACACCCTTGAGGATATTGAGCGCCTCTTTGGAGACACCATCGCCAGGATCGTGGACGGGTTAACCAAGATCTCACACCTGCAACACGATAAAGATGTTTCTCTACAGGCAGAGAACTTTAGAAAAATGCTGCTCACGCTCAACGATGATGTGAGGGTGATCATTATCAAGATCGCAGACAGGCTGCACAATATGCAGACTATGGATTCCATGCGGACAGATAAGCAGGAAAAGATTGCTTCAGAAACCCTATACATTTACGCGCCACTGGCCCATCGTATCGGGCTTTACAATATCAAGACAGAACTGGAAGATCTCGGGCTCAAGTACACCGAACCCGACGTTTATAATGATATTCTTCAAAAGATTCGCGAAAGCAAAGAACAACAAGACGCCTACATCAAGGAATTTTCCCGGGTGATCAAGGAAAGCCTGGATAAGGAAGACATCACATACAGCATTAAGGGCCGCCCTAAATCCATTTTCTCCATCCGCAGGAAGATGAAAAATCAGAATGTGGGCTTTGATGAGGTTTACGACAAATTCGCGGTAAGGATCATCTACAAAACCAACCGGGAGAATGAAAAATTCCTGGCCTGGAAGATCTACTCTATAGTTACAGATCACTTTCGCCCTAATCCAACAAGGTTAAGAGACTGGATCTCTTCTCCAAAATCTACGGGTTACGAGGCGCTGCACATCACTGTCATGGGACCAAAGGGTCGTTGGGTAGAGGTGCAAATACGAAGTCAACGAATGAACGAAATCGCCGAAAAAGGTTATGCCGCTCATTATAAATACAAGCAGGGAAATAAAGAAGACGGGCTTGAGGAATGGGTGAACAAGTTGCAGGAGGCCCTCGAAAATCCGGAGGTAAACGCGGTAGATTTTGTAGAACAATTTAAGCTGAACTTATATTCAAAAGAGATCTTTGTTTTTACACCACAGGGAGATCTAAAATCGCTTCCGAAGGGAGCCACCCCTATGGATTTTGCCTTCAGCATACATACTCAGGTAGGTTTGCGTACGCGGGGAGCCCGCGTCAATGGGAAACTGGTACCGCTAAGCACAGAGCTTAACAGCGGAGACCAGGTGGAGATCATCACTTCAGAAAAAGCAAAACCCAACTCTAACTGGCTGGATTATGCTACCACGGCAAGGGCGAGGGCAAAAATAAAATCTTCTTTAAAAGAGGAAAAAAAGGATATAGCCGAAGAAGGAAAAGCTGTTCTTACGCGTAAGCTGCGCGCGCAAAAGATTCCGTTCAATGAGAAGACCATTAACGAGCTGGTAACCTTCTTCAAGCTCAAAACCAGTCTCGACCTCTTCTACAGGGT
>JBAVJE010000369.1:0-5184 GCA_049687615.1 Salinimicrobium sp.
ACTTTAAGCTCTTCATTTACCTGAGTCATTTCCGGAAGTTGTGAAAGAATATAATCGGCATCAATGGTTCCTACTTTGGTCTGGGCGTTCAAAGAAAAGCTGAAAAGCGCAAGACTGAGTACAATCAAAATTTTTTTCATGAAATATGTTTTAGTTTTCACAAATATAGTAGAGCAGGCGACTTTTATTAGTAAGGAGCGTTAAAAAATTACTTTTTCTCTTCATACACCTGTCCTCGATGAGGTTTTAAAGTTTGTCTGGCCACTTGCAAGTCGTCTTCATAAATAACCATATAAGCAAGGCTGTGATTATTGCTTATGCTTTCAAAACCCGTGATGTTGAGCTGTATGTCATTAGCCTTGATGTATTCCTTTAAGTGAAGCGCATGGTGCTCTGCAGTTCGCTCTCCATTTGGTCCCCGGAAATCCCAGATAAGCTTTACTTTTCTTTTCTCTTGTGGATCTGCCATAACTTTTATTTATTTTCTAAGGAAATATCCCTCTAAAAATGCCATTTTTCGGGCCTTATCGGGATTATACTTTTTTTTCTGTTTCTTCGTTAAATCAATCAGTTGTTAAAGCTGGCATAATTTTTATTTTTGCCTTTTATAAAACAAACATTTGGTACAAAGTAAAGGAATATTCGTTGCATCACTTTTATGGTTCCTGGTTGCGAGCTGCAATTTAATGGATCAACCCGAAGAAAAGGAAGCAATAGCGAGGGTTAAGGACTCCTACCTGTATAAAGAAGACGTGGCTTCTTTGATCTCTGAAAACACTTCTCCCGAAGACAGTGCGCTTCTCATCTCCAATTACATCAAGCGTTGGGCAACCCAAAAACTGCTCATAGACAGGGCTAAAGTCAATTTAAGAGCTGAGCAGCAGCTGGAGCTGGATAAACTTGTGAAAAATTATCAGAATGAACTTTACACCAAGGCCTATACTGATGTCATTGTTGCACGTGAGTTGGATACAGCTATTAGCAGTGAATCTGCGGAGAACTACTACGCCGAGAATGGGGAAAATTTTGTTCTCAACGAAGATTTGGTGAAACTGCGCTATATTAATCTGTCACACCAAAATCAGGATTTCGATAAAATTAAAACCCGCTTTCGTCGGTTTGACGAAGAAGACAAGCAGGCCTTACTGGATATGGCTATACAATTCAACTCCTATTCTCTCAATGATTCTGTTTGGGTTAAGACAAAACAGGTTTACGATAAAATAAGGCCATTGACGCCGCAGAACAATCCCGAATTCCTAAAAAATAAGAATTTTATGCAGCTTGAAGATTCATTAGGAGTATATTTGATTTCTGTTGAAGATGTAAAGTTAAGGGGCCAACAGGCTCCTTTGGAATATTCTTTGCCAAGCGTTAAACAAATTTTGCTCAATAGAAGAAAGTTAGAGCTTATTAAAAAATTAGAAAAAGATATTACTCAAGATGCAATTAAAAATGACAAGTTTGAAATCTATAATTAATTCTGCAGCACTTCTGCTTTTTTCTGCTCTGGCAGGAAATTTATATGCTCAGGAAGTGGTGGTCACAGACAGTACTGCCATTGCTGAGGTACAACCTAAAAAAGACACTATAAAAACGTCAGAGAGATTTAAAGTTGACGGTGTTGCCGCTGTAGTGGGGGATTATGTAGTTCTGGATAGCGATATCGACAAGATGTACATTGAAATGCAAAGCCAGGGGGCATCAATAAAAGATGTTACTCCATGTCAACTTGCGGGCAGGCTGATGGAAAATAAATTGTATGCCCATCACGCTGTACAGGATAGTTTGATTGTAAACGATGCCGAGGTAAATGCTACAGTAGATCAACAGCTTGCTTATATGTCGCAGGAGTTGGGTTCTATGGAAAAGGTGCTTGCCTTTTATAAGAAAGACAATGAAGCCGAATTTCGGTCAGAACTTTTTGAAATCAACAAGCAGAATCAATTAGCTGCCAAGATGCAGCAGAAGATTGTGAATGAAGTAGAGGTTACTCCCGAGGAAGTAAGAGAGTTCTTTACCAGTATCCCTGAAGAAGAGCGTCCGGTTTTTGGTGATGAAGTTGAAATGTCGCAAATCGTTGTAAAGCCAGAAATTCCACAGGAAGAAAAAGATGAGATCATCAACCGGCTAAAAGAGATGAGAGAGGATGTCGTGGAGAACGGTGCCAGCTTCAACACTAAGGCGGTTCTGTATTCACAAGACCCTGGTTCAAAATCTTCAGGGGGTAAAATCTCTCTGTCAAGGAAAGATCCCTATGTAAAGGAATTTAAGGATGCAGCATTCAGTCTTCAGGAAGGAGAGGTGAGTCAGCCATTTGAAACCATTTTTGGTTTTCATATTCTCACCGTAGATAAGATAAGAGGACAGCAGGTAGATGTAAGGCATATTCTTTTAATCCCCGATGTTACCGAAGAGACAAAAGAAGCTGCCTGGCAGAAGATAAGCAATGTTCGTGAGAAGATCGCAAACGACGAATTGGGTTTTGCCGAAGCTGCCAAAGAAGTTTCAGATGAAGAAGAGACCCGTGAAAATGGAGGTCAGCTGGTGAATCCTACCACAGGAGATACACGCTTTGAATTGACCAAAATTGACCCGCTTTTATATGAGCAGGTTGTGAATCTAAAAGAAGGAGAGGTTTCTCAAGTGTTAACCGATCAGGATAATACCGGAAGACCTTTCTATAAGATTATAACCGTTACAAACAGGTATTCTGAACACAAGGCTAATTATGCGCAGGACTACAACAAGATCAAAGATCTGGCTTTGCGTGACAAGCAATTAAAGGCTATTGAAAAATGGCAAAAAGAGAAGATAGACGAGACTTATATTAAGGTAAACGGTAAATTCCGTGAGTGTGATTTCGCCAGCAACTGGCTGAAAAAATAAATATCTATGTCTGACGTAGAAGCAGTAAAAAACCTGGTCACCCGGCACCGGCAATTGCAACAGGAAATTTCCAAACGCATTGTTGGGCAGCATGAGGTGGTGAATCAGATACTGCTTTCGGTCTTTTCAGGCGGCCATTCTCTTCTAATCGGAGTGCCCGGCCTGGCAAAAACTCTTATGGTCAATACCATTGCACAGGCGCTTGGCCTAAACTTTAAGAGAATACAATTTACACCAGATCTCATGCCCAGTGATATCCTGGGCTCTGAAATTCTTGACGAGAACAGGCAATTTAAGTTCATTAAAGGGCCTGTATTCGGGAATATTATTCTCGCCGATGAGATCAATAGAACGCCGCCGAAAACACAGGCGGCTCTGCTCGAAGCTATGCAGGAAAGAGCTGTTACGGTTGCCGGCCACCATTATAAACTTGATTTACCTTATTTTGTTCTTGCGACTCAAAACCCAATAGAACAGGAGGGAACTTATCCTCTGCCGGAGGCGCAGCTGGACAGGTTCATGTTTGCAATAAAACTTGACTATCCCTCTTTTGAAGAAGAGATAGAGGTGGTGAAGAGCACTACTTCAGATCAAGAAGTTTCGATAAAGCCGCTTTTTACTGCTCGTGAAATTGTCGATTTTCAACATCTCATCAGGAGAATTCCGGTTGCCGATAATGTGGTGGAGTATGCTGTAGATCTTGTTGGAAAGACACGACCGGCAGGTGACCGGGCGACAGATCTGGTAAAAGAGTTCGTAGATTGGGGGGCCGGCCCGAGAGCTTCTCAAAACCTCATTTTAGGAGCCAAAGCTAACGCAGCGGTTCAGGGCAAATATTCCCCGGATATTGAAGATGTGCAGGCAGTCGCATATGGAATTCTGCGTCATCGGGTGATTAAGAACTATAAAGCCGAGGCCGAAGGTATCTCGGAAGAGCAGATCATAAAAAGCTTGTTGTAAAAGGCGTTTGTGGTCACATTTTTGTCGCCTTCGTTTCTTCAGAATTCTCTTTCAAAGATGTTTTTTTATATTTTTTTTAAAGCTGAAATCATAGATTTCATGTCCCTACAAAGAAAAGTTGGCGTCTCTTCTTGAAAAGCATTTTTCGGTTATCTCAATTTCTTCACTTCAGATTATTATTTTCTTAATCTGAAGATAAAATTATGCGTTGTAGTTAATTTTATATTAATAAATTTATGATTTATTAAATTATATTCATTTTATTATCAAGATTAGTTATAACTTTTAATTTCAGTGTATATTTTGTAATTTTGCTGGACTTTCAGAATAAAAATTAATAAAATATGGCTTACGATATCGATATGATTAAGAAGGTTTACAGCCAAATGTCCGAGCGGTTGAATGCTGCTCGTGAAGCTGTTGGGAAACCTTTGACGCTCTCAGAAAAAATTCTTTACACTCACCTCTGGGATGGACCTACGAAACAAGAGTTTACAAGGGGAAAAGATTATGTTGAGTTTTCTCCAGATAGAATCGCCTGTCAGGATGCGACTGCGCAAATGGCCTTGTTGCAGTTCATGCAGGCGGGTAAAAAGAAGGTTGCTGTTCCAAGTACCGTTCACTGTGACCACCTTATCCAGGCCAAGCTAGGTGCTCAATTCGATTTGCCAAGTGCCAAAAAATCAAGTGATGAGGTTTTTGACTTTTTGGAATCTGTTTCCAACAAGTATGGGATTGGCTTCTGGAAGCCCGGCGCCGGAATTATTCACCAGGTTGTGCTAGAGAATTATGCATTCCCCGGTGGAATGATGATAGGTACAGATTCTCATACAGTAAATGCCGGTGGATTAGGAATGGTGGCCATTGGAGTTGGTGGAGCAGATGCGGTAGACGTGATGGCTGGAATGCCATGGGAGCTGAAAATGCCAAAATTAATAGGTGTTAAGTTAACCGGAAAACTTTCTGGCTGGACTGCACCAAAAGATGTAATTTTAAAAGTAGCTGGAATTCTTACCGTGAAAGGTGGAACCGGAGCTATTATTGAATATTTCGGCGAGGGAGCCAAATCTATGTCGGCTACCGGGAAAGGTACCATTTGCAATATGGGGGCCGAAGTTGGAGCTACCACTTCTACCTTTGGTTATGATGAATCTATGGAACGCTACCTGCGCGCTACCAATCGTGCCGACGTGGCTGATGCTGCAAATGAAGTAAAGGAGCATCTTACCGGAGACGATGAGGTTTATGCGAATCCTGAACAGTATTTTGATGAGGTAATTGAGATCAATCTTTCTGAATTGAAACCTCACCTTAACGGGCCGTTCACACCAGATC
>JBAVJE010000370.1:0-1822 GCA_049687615.1 Salinimicrobium sp.
TGGTCAGTATGGCTTTCAGAATGGAATGGATCGAACGGGATCCATTCATTAATTTTAAATCTAGGATGGTCAAGAAAGAAAGAGATTTTTTAACTCAAAGTGAATTAGACAGGTTAGAAGCTCTTGCGTGTTCGAATTCAAGACTGACCAGAGTGAAAGATCTTTTTCTTTTTAGCTGCTACACCGGTATTGCCTTTTGTGACATCATGCTATTGACCAAAAGAAACGTTGTGGAAGGGGAGGATGGCAATCTTTGGATCTTTACAGACAGAAAAAAAACAGCTACTCCAGTAAAAGTTCCATTACTTCCCCAAGCTCTGGCCATTATAGAACAATATAAAAGCTTAAGTAAAATGTCGAAATCTAAATCTTTGTTACCGGTTCTATCAAATCAGAAAATTAATGCTTATTTGAAAGAGGTTGCAAACTTGTGTGCCATAAGAAAACACTTGACTTTCCACATGGCTCGGCACACCTTTGCAACAACGGTTACTCTTACTAATGGTGTTCCCTTAGAAACGGTCTCAAAACTTTTGGGGCATACAAAATTAACCACCACTCAAATATACGCCCGGGTTATAGAAAAAAAAGTAAGCGAAGACATGAATATGCTACGGACTAAGATGGAACGGAAACTGGCCAAAAGGTAATACGTTTTTTTATCCTGAAATAGAAATCTCATAATGAAAGGAACCGTTTATAGTAAATTCAATAAATTTTACTTTGGGAATTAGTTAAAAGGCTTCTCTTCCATGCGGAGATCAATTGCTCCTCCTGAAATTGACTTTTGAAAGTCAAATCACCTATCCCTCTGAAGGTCAACTTGGACTTTAAGGGGGATTTTTTTATTCAACCAGCATGGCATATTCAGACCATCCGGCATTTAATCCACCATAGCGGCACATCCCGCTTTAAACCTTAAAATATTCTCACTCTTATTCCTAATTATGCCTTCTATAAAGGTCCCACTTCAATTACTTATCTCTGCTCAACAGGAACATCATGTTTCCAGGCTTCGGTTTTTCCTGCTTCTCAAAATGATGTATCCCCAGGGAAAAACTAAGTTTACCTGGGGGAAATGAGGGCTATTCAGCAGGTGCTAAAGATCAAATCAGAAAAGACCATGAAGTCTTACGTGCGTTTCTTTGAACAGAAGGGATGGCTCAGGCTGAATACAAAGACCGGGTACTATATTATTAAGTCCTTTGATAGAATAAGAGAAGAAAAGGACTGGAGGATGCGCACAGCATCCTCCTGCTTCCGCTTGACCTCTATAGATTAAAAGCATTTATAGGGGCGGGAGTCTATGCCTATTTACACAGCATTTATCTGAAAAGACAAAGAGAAAAGGAAAGCGTTCAGAAAAAAGGGAGAACCTATCATTTTCTTCTATCTGGTCGAGGTAGAAAAAAAGCTGTGCCTGTTTCAGTCAATGGAGTAGAGAAGATATTTAAAATTTCTAAGGCCATTGCTTCGCGTTTAAAAAAAGCTGCAGAAAAAGAAAGGCTCATAAAGGTCAAAAAGCACTATTCTAAGCCTATTTCCAAAGAAGTAGGAAAATGGAGCTTAAAGTACAACGATCTGCCTCAGAACATTGTCTTTCGCAGAAGAAAATATCGTCTCCAGCTTACCGATGCGGTCACACCTCTTTTTTCTTTTACCCGCCGGAAAAAAATGAAAACATTATAGAAAGGTAGATAGGAAAACAAAAAGAAGAAAAAAATAAAAAGCTTTTTAGAGGGTGTTTTTATTGTTTTTAAAGAAAAATTAGAGCTCTTACACAAGTCATATCACTACTATTATCGCAAGTATTATCACAACT
>JBAVJE010000371.1:0-4621 GCA_049687615.1 Salinimicrobium sp.
TTTAATTTTAAATTAAGTGGCAAAAATAAAAAACTTTATTTTAAAACCTGTTTTTACTTTAAAAATGTGAATGTAAAATAAGGAATTTTCAGCGAAAGCAATTATTTTTACTTCCTAATAATTGTTAACACTCCACATTGCTAAGCTCCCAGAATTCAGCCACAAAGAAAGTAGTCATCTTCGCTTCGGGCAATGGCTCCAATGCCGAAAACATCATAAAGTACTTCCTGAAGAACAACAAAGTCGAGGTGGCCGCCGTGTTTTCCAACGTACGCACGGCAAAAGTACTCCGAAGGGCGCACAGGCTCAACGTTAAAGCCCTGCATTTCGACCGGGAGGCCCTGTACGAATCTAGCGAAGTGCTAAATGTTTTAACAGACCTTAAACCCGATCTTATCATCCTGGCAGGTTTCCTATGGATCTTTCCCGAGAAGATCCTAAAGCGGTTCCCAAACAAGGTGATCAATATTCATCCGGCCCTGCTGCCCAAATTCGGCGGAAAAGGAATGTACGGTATGAATGTTCACCGGGAAATTGTAAAACAAAAAGAGCCGGAGACAGGCATCAGCATTCATTATGTGAACAGCAAATATGATGAAGGAGAACTTATTTTTCAAAAAACCGTTCCCGTGGAGCCTTCAGATTCTGCCGAAGATATAGCTGAAAAAATTCATACTCTCGAACAAGAGCACTTTCCAAAGGTGATCGAAAAATTGCTTTTTCCAAATGGATAATCCGCAAGTACATATCTACACAGACGGGGCAGCCCGAGGAAATCCCGGTCCCGGTGGTTACGGCATCGTCATGGAATGGGTAGGAAAGCCTTATAAGAAGGAGTTTTCCAAAGGCTATAAGCACACCACTAATAACCGAATGGAATTATTGGCAGTTATTGAAGCCCTTAAAAAGCTAAAAAACAAAGATACTTCTGTAGTGGTATTTACCGATTCTAAATATGTGGCCGATGCGGCAGAAAAAGGCTGGGTGTTCAACTGGGAACGCAAAGGGTTCAAGGATCGAAAGAACACAGACCTTTGGAAAGAATTTTTGAAAGAATACCGCCAACATAAGGTGCGGTTCAAATGGATAAAAGGCCATAATGATCACCCGCAAAATGAACGCTGTGACCAACTGGCGGTGGAGGCTTCAAAAGGAAAACGGCTGCTTGTCGACACCGGATTTGAAGAGGAGTCAAAAAAGCTCTTTTAGACACTCCATTTTTACCTAAACCTGCTTTAGAGCTTGAAAAACAAAACCGTATATTTGCACCTCATTCTTAAATAATAATATGAGTAAGTTATTAATAGTGGGTACCGTAGCTTTTGATGCCATCGAGACTCCTTTTGGTAAAACAAATAAAATATTAGGCGGTGCGGGAACCTATATTGGTCTTTCGGCATCACAATTTGATATTAACAGCGCAGTGGTTTCGGTAGTTGGTGAAGATTTTCCGCAGGAATATCTTGACCTTTTGAAGAGAAGAAACATGGACATTTCGGGAATTGAGGTGGTCAAAGGTGGTAAGACTTTCTTTTGGAGTGGAAAATATCACAATGACCTCAACTCGAGAGACACTCTTGACACGCAACTTAATGTTTTAGCCGACTTTCAACCGGTAGTGCCTACAGAATATAAATCTCCCGATGTTGTGATGCTTGGAAACCTGCATCCGTTGGTACAGCTTAGCGTCCTGGAACAGATCAAGAGGCCGAAGCTCGTTGTTCTTGACACCATGAATTTCTGGATGGACAACACCTGGGATGATCTCATGACAGTGATCTCTAAAGTAGATGCGCTTACTATTAATGACGAAGAAGCAAGACAACTTACCGATGAGTATTCCCTGGTCAAGGCGGCCAGAAAAATTGCCAAAATGGGACCAAAATACGTAGTGATCAAGAAAGGTGAACATGGAGCCTTACTTTTTCATGATGAGAAGATCTTCTTTGCACCGGCATTACCTTTAGAAGAAGTTTTTGATCCAACCGGGGCGGGAGACACTTTCGCAGGCGGTTTTACGGGGTATCTTACTCATACCGGAGATATCTCCTTTAAAAACATGAAGAACGCCGTGATCTATGGTTCAAATCTCGCTTCCTTTTGTGTAGAGAAATTTGGAACAGAAAGAATGTTAGAGTTAACAAAAGAAGAGATCCATCAGCGGCTTGAGGATTTTAAAGCTTTGACACAGTTTCAGATCAACCTGACTTAAAAATATTGCCCTGTAATTTCAGGGCTTTTTTTATGACTAAACTCAAAATTTACAACACCAGCTTAAAATGAGTGACGCGTTAAAACACGAATGTGGAATTGCACAGATCAGGCTACTTAAACCTCTGGAGTACTATAAAGAAAAATATGGTACTGCTTTTTACGGGGTGAACAAGATGTACCTAATGATGGAGAAACAGCATAACCGGGGCCAGGACGGTGCCGGGCTGGCAAGTATTAAGCTTAATACGCAGCCGGGAGACCGCTATATAAGCCGGGTACGTTCAAATGCTGCCCAGCCCATTCAGGATATTTTCGCACAGATCAACCAGCGCATCAATCAGGAGATGAAAGACCATCCTGAATATGCCGAGGATGTTAGCCTTCAAAAAAGGCATATTCCATATATAGGAGAAGTATACCTGGGGCACGTGCGCTACGGCACCTTTGGAAAAAACAGCGTTGAAGCAGTTCACCCATTTCTGCGGCAGAACAACTGGATGCACAGGAACCTCATCGTTGCGGGTAACTTCAACATGACCAATGTGCACCAGCTTTTCAATAATCTTGTAGAACTGGGGCAGCATCCAAAGGTAAAAGCAGATACAGTGACCGTTATGGAAAAGATTGGTCATTTTCTGGATGATGAAGTACGTAAATTGTACAAAAAGCTTAAAAAAGAAGGCTACTCTAAAGTCGAGGCTTCACCTATGATAGCCGAACAGCTTAACGTAGCCAAGATCCTGAAGAAGTCGGCTAAAAACTGGGATGGCGGTTACGCAATGGCAGGTTTACTGGGCCATGGCGATTCTTTCGTGTTACGTGATCCGGCCGGCATTCGTCCCGCCTACTATTATCAGGATGACGAAGTGGTGGTGGTTGCTTCAGAAAGACCCGTGATTCAAACGGTATTTAATGTAGATTTTGACCGGGTCAATGAATTGCCTCCGGGACACGCCATCATCACCAAAAAGAGTGGTGAGGTATGTATTAAAGAGATCCTTAAGCCTTTGGAGCGTAAAGCCTGTTCTTTTGAGCGCATCTATTTCTCCCGCGGAAGTGACGCCGAAATCTACCAGGAGCGCAAGAACTTGGGGAAACTATTGATGCCCGAAGTATTAAAGGCCATCAACCACGACACCGTCAACACGGTCTTTTCATTTATTCCCAATACGGCCGAAGTGTCTTTCTACGGAATGGTTGAAGCAGCACAGGATGAGCTCAACAGGCAAAAGAACAATACTATTCTTGAAGAAAAGGAAACCCTTACAGATGAAAGGTTGCATGAAATTCTTGAGCACCGTTTAAGAACTGAAAAAATCGCCATCAAAGATGCTAAATTAAGAACCTTTATTACCGAAGATAGCAGCAGAGACGACCTTGTAGCCCACGTTTATGATGTCACTTATGGTGTCGTAAAACCCGAAGATAATCTGGTAATCATTGATGACAGTATCGTAAGAGGAACCACCCTTAAGAAAAGTATCATCAAAATGATGGATCGGCTTAACCCGAAGAAGATCATTGTGGTTTCTTCGGCCCCGCAAATTCGCTATCCAGATTGCTATGGAATTGACATGGCCAGATTGGAAAACCTGGTGGCCTTTCAGGCAGCACTTGAATTGCTTAAAGACAACGATAAGTACGATGTTGTCAAAGAAGTCTATCAAAAATGCCTGAAGCAGGTAGACCTGGAAGATAAAGAGGTGAAAAATTTTGTCAAGGAGATCTATGATCCTTTTACAGACGAGCAGATCTCAGACAAGATTGCCGATTTGTTGAGCGAAGAAAGTGTGAAAGCCGAGGTCAAGATAATATATCAAAGCGTCAAGAACCTTCACAAGGCATGTCCTCATAACCTGGGAGACTGGTATTTTACGGGAAATTATCCCACCTTTGGAGGAAACAGAGTTGTGAACCGGGCCTTTATTAATTTTTACGAAGGAAACACCGATCGAGCCTATTAGGTGTGGGGCATTATGACGTTTACCGATGTAATAACGTAGTTCATCTATTTTCCCTGCACTTTATCTAAAAAAGAGTTAAAGACGGATTATATTATCTATTTTAGCTAAGCCATAACATAAGTAGGTTAAGTTCATGGTAGATTTGGGGCAAAAAAGGTGGAGCTATCCACCTTTTTTATTTTATATACTTTCCCGATCAATTCTTTCCAAGACTGAAACTTTTTTTATCCAAACCCTTACCGGAAGCAGCCTCTAAAATGACATTTTTGGAAGCTCTTTATTTATTGAAGCCCTTCAGGATTCTGGTGACGTATAAATTTTATTCCAAAGGCTTCGTCTTTGGCTGGCATATTTGAATCCTTCGGGTTCAATGATATGAAGAGATGACCATGATGTTAAAAAGAAGCCTAAAATGACATTTTTGGTTCACAGGTTTTTAGTCG
>JBAVJE010000372.1:0-6439 GCA_049687615.1 Salinimicrobium sp.
GTGCATCATAAGAAAAGGCTTTGTAGCTTGATGCTACAGAGCCTTTTTTTAATGTTTTCTTCTAATAAACCAGAAGATGAAAATTAAAGAAAACCTTTCAGTCTTATTCTTAAAGTAAATTTTCCTGTCTTAAAAAAGCGTCCATCTTACCGGCAACTTCAAAACATTTACTCACTTTATTGGAATCACTGCAGGAACTTTCCTGGAATTTGTCGTGCCTACAAGTGAAATTTTCAAGATCGACATTTACAAATTTTGGATTTACAGCAATGCACTTATAGTACAGGCTGTTGATGGTCTCGTACTTATCAAGGTCGACACCGCGTTTAAGAAGGTAAGCTTTCAAAAAATTTTCAATCGCCACCTGAGAGTGCTTACAGACAAGATGAGATACTACATCTTCTTCGGGTCTGCACAGTTCTTCGTTTGCTTCATGAAGTTTTTTAACCGCTTCATCAAACAGCTCCGTTGCTTTTTTTTCCATAATCAGATTATTAAAAGGTTTATCAAAAAAGCCTTTTCAACCGGTTTCCCGGCTGAAAAGGCTTGAATAGACTACATATCGCGGTAAAGCTCAAGTCTTTCCCACTTAGAATCCACCTCTTCCTGTGCCTGCTTCAGAAGGCTTGCACCCACTTCGGCATTTTCTTTGACAACACGGGTGAAACGGGTTTCATTATACATAAAGTCTTTAAGTTCTCCCTGTGGCTTTTTAGAGTCCAGTTTAAATCGTTTTCCTTTTTCTTTGGAAGGATCAAATCTGAACAGTGGCCAGTAACCGGTCTCCACAGCTTTTTCTTGCTGTTTTGTTCCGTGTTTAAGATCATAACCATGTTCCCCACAGTGTGAGTACGCAATAATGATCGATGGTCCAGGATAAGCAACCGCCTCTTCAAAAGCTTTTAGGGTTTGAAGGTCTTTTGCTCCAATCGCTACCTGTGCTACATAAACGTTCTGGTAAGATACGGCCTGCAAGGCGAGGCTCTTTTTAGATGTTCTCTTACCGGACACTGCGAACTTGGCACTGGCACCCAAAGGAGTTGCTTTAGACATTTGACCTCCGGTGTTAGAATACACTTCGGTATCCATTACCAGAATATTGATATCTTCTCCTGAAGCCAACACGTGGTCTACTCCACCGTAACCGATGTCATAGGCCCAGCCGTCTCCTCCAACGATCCAAACCGATTTCCCACGTAGGTATTCGGTCATTTGGTTGAGTTTTTTAGCTTCTGGAGAGCCTTCTGAAGAAAGAATTGTTTTAAGTTCAGAAATATCTGCATGTTTTTGCTTTTTCTGAGCCTCATTCTCTTCAGGATTGTTAAGGATAGTATTCACCAATTCAGATCCTACTACCGGTTCAAGTTCCTTCAAAAGATCAACAGCAATCTCTTGTTTCTTGGTAAGGGCAAGTCTCATTCCCAAACCAAATTCGGCATTGTCTTCAAACAGTGAGTTCGCCCAAGCCGGACCTCTACCAAATTCATTGGTTTTGTAAGGGGTCGTGGGCAGGTTACCTCCGTAGATGGAAGAACAACCGGTCGCATTAGCGATCATCATACTGTCACCATACAACTGGGTAAGCATTTTGATGTAAGGAGTTTCCCCACAACCTGAACATGCACCCGAGAATTCAAACAGGGGCTCAAGGAATTGAGATCCTTTTACATTAGTGATCTGTAGTTCGGTACGGTCGTAGTAAGGAAGACTGGTAAAGTAATCCCAGTTCTTATCTTCATTTTCGGCCACATCAATCTTTGGTCTCATATTGATTGCCTTGAAGTTCTCGATTTCCTTGCTTTCGGCAGGACAAACCACAACACATAAGTCACATCCGGTACAATCTTCCGGAGAAACCTGCAGGATATAAGAATCTGATGAAGTTGTGAATGGACGACCTTTTGCAGGAACAGCTTTTAAAGAAGCAGGTTTATCTCCCAGGTCTTCATTTGGAATAACCTTCGCTCTAATCGCGGCGTGAGGACAAATAGCCACACACTTGTTACACTGAGTACAAAGATCTTCCCCTTCCCAAACCGGGATAAAGTCGGCAATACCACGTTTTTCATACTGGGTAGTGCCTGTAGGGAAAGTACCATCAACCGGGAACGCACTTACAGGAAGTTCGTCACCATGACCTGCAAGGATCTTACCTAAGACCTCTTTTACAAAAGGATCGGCTTCACCGGTCATCATAGGCTTAAGGCCTATATTGCTGGTAATTTGTTTTGGATAATCCACTTTTTGAAGAGACTCCAGAGACTTATCTACAGCGTTGAAGTTCATTTGAACGATCTTTTCTCCCTTGTGAGAGTAAGATTTTACGATCGCATCTTTGATCTTACTAATAGCTTCATCTTTTGGAAGTACTCCTGAAATGGCGAAGAAACAGGTTTGCAGAACCGTGTTGGTGCGTTTACCAAGCTTAGCTTCATGAGCTACTTTAGTCGCATCAACCACATAGAACTGCAGTTCGTTCTCCACGATCTCTTCCTGCATTTTCTGCGGAAGGTTATCCCAGATCTCCTCATTGGAATATGGGGAATTCAAAAGGAAAGTTCCACCTTTTTTAATCTTGTTCAAGATGTCATACTTTTCAACAAAATTGAATTGATGACAGGCGATAAAATCGGCAGTATTGATTAAATAACTTGAATTAATTGGATCTGGTCCAAAACGCAAGTGAGAAACAGTTTGTGAACCTGCTTTTTTAGAGTCATAAACGAAGTAACCCTGCACATAATTATCGGTTGTTTCCCCAATAATTTTGATAGAGTTTTTGTTCGCTCCCACGGTACCGTCCGAACCAAGACCGTAAAACAAACAGTTGAAGGTTGCTTTCTTGGTTTTGAAAACAGGATTGTACAGTAAACTTCTAAAGGTAACATCATCGTTAATACCTATAGTAAAATGGTTTTTTGGTTGCTCTTTTTCAAGCTCCTCAAAAATACCTTTTACCATGGCAGGATTGAATTCTTTTGAAGACAGTCCATAGCGACCAGCAACAATCTGTGGAACAGGTTGTCCACTTTCAGCATAAGCTGTTACAACATCCAGGTATAATGGGTCTCCTGTACTTCCAGGTTCTTTTGTACGATCCAGAACAGCGATCTTTTTTACACTTTTTGGAACCTTAGCAAGAAAGTCCTTCATGGAGAATGGTCTGTAAAGACGAACGATGAGTACTCCTACTTTTTCTTCTGAATTAAGTAGTGTGTCAACAGTTTCTCTTACGGCTCCTTCTCCAGAACCCATAATCACAACAACCTTTTCGGCTTCAGGGTGTCCTTCATAATCGAACAGGTTATACTTGCGTCCGGTATGATGATAGAACTCATCCATCACCTCCTGTACAATAGCAGGAACATTATCATAATAGGTATTCGCTGCCTCACGTGCCTGAAAGAATACATCGGGATTTTGAGAAGTACCTCTTATTACAGGACTATCAGGATCAAGAGAACCTTTTTTGTGATCCATGATCTTATCTTCAGGCATCATTGCCTTGATAATATCATCGGGTATAGAGTCTATTTTAGAGATCTCATGAGAGGTTCTGAAACCATCAAATATATTCATGAAAGGTACTCTGGAGCGTAGGGTTGCCACCTGTGAGATAAGGGCAAAATCCATGGCTTCCTGTACAGATCCACCAAATAGCATGGAATAACCCGTTTGTCGGGCTGCCATAACATCAGAATGGTCTCCAAAAATAGATAAAGCGTGAGTCGCAATTGTTCTCGCAGCTACATGTATAACGTTTGGTAGTAGTTCCCCGGCAATCTTGTACATATTAGGGATCATAAGCAACAACCCTTGAGAGGCCGTAAACGTAGTGGTCAATGCACCGGCCTGTAACGACCCGTGCACAGCTCCGGCAGCACCGCCTTCACTTTGCATTTCTACAATGCGCGGAACGTTGTTCCAGATATTCTTTTTGCCTTTAGAACTATAGACATCTACGTGTTCCCCCATAGGAGAAGCAGGTGTGATAGGGTAAATGGCGCAAACTTCATTTGTTTTATGCGCAACTCTGGCGACAGCCTCGTTAGCATCACAGATGAGTTTGGGAAATTCGTGAGCCATAATGGTCATTTTTAAAAATTAATTATTCACCGTGAAGCCATTCCTTTTTAGCAAGCAACTGTTCGTCGGTTTCTTCATGTTCTTCATCAGGTACACAGCAGTCTACTGGGCAAACAGAGGCACATTGAGGCTTATCGTGGAAACCTTTACACTCTGTACACTTGTCGGCAACTATAAAATAAAATTCATCAGAAAGTGGTTCATTTTCAGCGTTTGCATCCACTTCTTCTCCGCTAGGAGTAGTAACTGTTCCGTCTAATGCGGTTTCATCAGAATAAGACCATTCTTGATCTGGTTCATAGATTGCATTGTTAGGACATTCCGAAATACATGCATCACAATTGATACACTCATCTGTTATTAAAAGTGCCATAATTCTATTTTTTTGGATTACTATTTAATTACTATAAAAATTTGTTATAAAAGTATAGATGCCTCACCTGCTTTAATATGATAGACATCAGTTTTCCTTTGATCCAAATAAATATTTTTAATGGCCTGAGATGAAGCCTAATATGACCTACATCATATTACACCCCTTACAATCCTTATACATTTGATTTTAGATCTATTCATTCGTCAGAAGCACTGATGATTCAAAAAGCTAATTATATGATCACAGACAAAATCAATCAAGCTGAAGCCCTTGATGCAGTAGTTATACGTTTTGTAGGAGACTCCGGCGATGGGATGCAGTTAACAGGAACACAATTCTCTGACACTTCTGCGATGTTCGGGAATGATGTTGCAACCTTTCCAAATTACCCATCCGAGATAAGGGCCCCACAAGGAAGTCTTTATGGAGTATCAGGATTCCAGGTACATATCGGGAGTGTAGAAGTAAGCACCCCGGGAGATACCGTAGATCTTTTGGTAGCCATGAATCCTGCCGGTTTAAAAACCAACCTTTACTCGGTCAAACCGGGCCACACCATTATAGTAGACACAGATTCTTTTTCAAAGAAAAATCTGGAAAAGGCTCAATACGACTCCAATCCTTTGACCGATGGAAGTCTTTCTAATTACCGCGTCATTGAAGTAGCCATGACCACGCTCACTAAAGAGGCTCTAAAAGACGTAGAAGGTCTTGACAATAAAGCTATCACTCGTAGCAAGAACATGTTCGCCCTTGGAATGGTGTACTGGATGTACAGCCGCTCTACTGAACATACTGTTGAATTCTTTAATAAGAAGTTCAAAAACAAACCTGAACTTATTGAGTCCAACACTAAAGTTCTTAATGCCGGTTTCTTTTATGCAGAAACTATTGAACTCATACCTAACAACTATAACGTTTTACCTGCAAAGATGCAGGATGGTAAATACCGGATTATAATGGGGAACACCGCCACAGCATGGGGGTTTTTGGCTGCTGCCGAAAAATCTGGACTCGAGCTGTTCTTAGGATCTTACCCTATTACTCCTGCTACCGATATTCTTCACGAATTGGTAAAACATAAACATTTTGGTGTAAAGGCTTTTCAGGCAGAAGATGAGATCGCAGGAATAAGTTCTGCAATTGGAGCTTCCTTTGCCGGTGACCTTGCCATTACTACTACCTCGGGACCAGGACTGGCCTTGAAAGGAGAGGCTTTAGGTCTCGCCATGATGATCGAACTGCCGTTGGTGGTTGTAAACGTACAGCGTGGAGGACCATCAACCGGTTTGCCTACAAAAACAGAACAGTCTGATCTTTTGCAGGCCATGTATGGCAGGAACGGAGAAAGTCCTGTGATCGTGATCGCTGCCAGTACCCCTGCCAACTGTTTCAATTATGCGTACCATGCTTCTAAGCTCGCGCTGGAACACATGACACCGGTGGTGCTATTGACCGATGGCTACATTGCCAATGGTTCTGCTCCCTGGAAGATCAAATCTGTCGACGAATTACCTGAGATCAAAAATCACCTTATAAAAGAAGCTAAAGAAAACTGGCACCCATATGATCGGGATGAGGAAACTTTAGCAAGAAACTGGGCTGTTCCCGGTACTGCGGGATTAGAACACCGTGTGGGTGGACTGGAGAAAGACCGGGTCACAGGAGACGTGTCCCACGTACCTGAAAACCACGAAATCATGACCCAAACCAGGGCCGAAAAAGTGAAACGTGTTCAGAATTACATTCCAGACATCGTTCCAGATTTCGCAGACGAAGGTGATTTGCTTGTCGTAGGCTGGGGAGGTACCTATGGTTCTCTTCATTCCGCAGTAAAACAACTTAACGACCAAGGCTATAAGAATATTGGTCACGCTCATTTTAACTATATCAATCCCCTTCCTAAGAATACAGGAGAGATGTTGAAAAAGTTCAAGAAAATCGTGGTCTGCGAACTAAACAACGGACAGTTTGTAC
>JBAVJE010000373.1:0-15351 GCA_049687615.1 Salinimicrobium sp.
GATTGGGATTGTCCCCAACAACATCAATATAGTTGCTAAACATTTTTTCTATCTCTCCCTTTTCCCCGTAAAGCCTTGCCAGCTGAATATAATATTGCGCGTCGGGATTCATTTTCATTCCCAATTCATAGGCTTCAACAGCATTGTCAAGCAAGTTGTATTTTTCAAAACTGCGGGCGATGGAAAAAGCATAATTGGGTCGGGATTCGATTGCGCTAAGCGCTTCGTTGTAGAACCTTTCAGCCTCCTTCTTATTACCTTGCAACTGGTAATTATAGCCAACCTCCACCAGGAAATGAGGCGCATTTGCGGTATTATTCACCTTTTCCTTCAGCAATTTTTCAGCCCGTTTATATTTTTCGAGTTGTTGATAGGTAGCAATAAGTCCAAAGAAATAAACCGGGTTCGCAGGCTCTTCTTTTAGGAGATTTTCATATAAACTCTCGGCCTTTTCAAATTCTCCTTTATCAAAATAATTCTGCGCCAGCTGTTCTTCCTGGGAAAAAACATTTAAGCTGAAGAGGGTTAAGGCCAGCAAAAGGTAAAGGCGCCGCATGCATTTATTTTTTATAAATATAAGAAAACCAAGGTTTAACTTCTGAAGCCTGATCTTTTATTATAAGCATAAAACATTGACCCCCCGACTGATGCACAGAAGAGGGGTCAAAAATGTCATTTTTGGAAGGTAATATTATTTGATCATGTCAAACCCGGTGTAAGGAACGAGTACTTCAGGAATTTTAATCCCTTCGGGAGTTTGATAGTTCTCCAGGATTCCCGCAAGCACCCGCGGTAGAGCAAGTGAACTTCCGTTAAGAGTATGCACCAGTTGTTTCTTACCATCGGCGGCTTTATAGCGAAGCTTCAGGCGGTTGGCCTGGAAAGTTTCAAAATTGGAAACCGAGCTAATTTCCAGCCAGCGATCCTGGGCTGTTGAAAACACTTCGAAATCATAAGTAAGCGCCGAGGTAAAACCAAGATCTCCCCCGCAGAGCCTGAGGATGCGATAAGGCAACTTCAATTCGCGCAAAATATTCTTGATATGTTCAACCATAGCATCAAGGGCAGCATAAGAGTCTTCAGGTTTTTCCAGTCTTACGATCTCTACTTTATCAAACTGGTGTAGCCTGTTCAAACCTCTAACATGTGCGCCGTAAGAACCGGCCTCTCTCCTAAAGCAAGGCGTATATCCGGTGCAGGCAATAGGCAGATCTTTTTCAGCAAGCATCTCGTCCCTAAACATGTTGGTCACAGGAACTTCGGCAGTGGGAATAAGGTAAAGATTGTCTTCGGTCACGTGGTACATCTGGCCTTCTTTGTCGGGCAGCTGGCCTGTGCCATAACCCGAAGCTTCGTTCACCATTAATGGCATCTGGAATTCGGTATACCCCGCATCCACGTTCTTATCAAGAAAATAGGAGATTAACGCACGCTGCAGGCGCGCTCCCTTGCCTTTATAAACCGGAAACCCGGCGCCGGTGATCTTGTTCCCCAGTTCAAAATCTATAATGTCATATTTCTTAGCCAATTCCCAGTGAGGCAAAGAATCTTCGGCCAGTGTTGGCACCTCTCCTTCTTTAAATACTTCTTCATTGTCTTCGTCAGAAGTCCCCGCAGGCACAAGCTCGTTGGGCACATTAGGAATGTTATAAAGATGACGGTTAAGCGCGGCAGTGGTCTCGGCTAATTTTTCAGAAAGGGCTTTTGTAGACTCTTTTAAGGCTCCACTTTGTTCCTTCAGCCTGTTTGCTTTAAGATGTTCACCTGTTTTGAACAACATCCCAATCTCGCGGGACAACTTATTAGATTCTGCCAATTGCTCATCCATTTCGGCCTGGGTCGCCCGACGAACTTCATCAAGCTCCAGGACTTCAGAAAAAATTTCTTCGGCATCAAAATTTCTCTTTTTTAAGGCCGCGAGATACGCCTCTTTATTCGCCCGAATATTGGCTACCTGTAACATAGTTGTCGTTTTAGAAGATTTTTCTGGATGAAATGTTTCAACTCAGGAAACAAAAGTAACAAAAGCCGAAAAATTTTAGTCTTTTGAAGAGGGTAAAATCCAGGGGGTATGGCTAAAATGTCTCCATTCTTGGGCTGCCAGGTCAACCGAAGGGTCAATGAATGGTTTATAGGTGCTACCATTGACACTCACTTTGCTGTCTACATAGATCTCTACATCCATACCTTTTTCGGCATAATTCTTTTTAAGTCGTTGTGCGAACTGCCAGATGAGATCTGGTTTGGAAGGCAGCGCAAAAGACTGCTTGGGTGAAAGATATTTCGAATTTTGAATAAAAATAGTATCGCCGGGATGAGACTTTTCCACCACCTTGTATTGTATTTTCCCGCTTTTAGACCTCAACATCATACGCCAGCTTAACCTGTGGCCTTCTTCTGTCCACAGCACATCATCCTGAAAGAACCAATGTCGCAGGGGCAGTGAAATTTGGACCGTAAACCATATACCCAGCGCCCAGAGCAAAGGTTTCCGGTACGAGGGCACTACCACTTCGTTACCTCTGTAAAATGGCTTTTTCCAAAGGAAATATTGGTGGATTTTTTCCGCAGGAAAAAAGAAGAGGGTAAAAGCCAGTGCGAGATAGGGAAAAATGCCAATGTGGAAAATGAAGCTGTTGAAAAGGTGAAAAAATATGGCAGTCAAAAATGCCAAAATCCGGGTTCTTTTCCACAGCAGTAAAGGTATGATCAACAGGTCGAATAAAATTCCGAAGTAAGCGATCACAAAAGGAATCCAATCCTGTTGCAGGAAACCGCCTATTAGCCAATAATCTTTACGGGAGGCCATAAGCATTCCCGGAAGGGTACCGTCCAGCCAGTCGGGGTATAACTTGGCTACCGAGGCATAGGTATAGACCAGCCACATTTGCAGCACCAGCAGCAGCCAAACCCAACGCGGCATGCTTGTTTTCTTCAAGCCGGGATCAAGTTTGGTGTCTAACGATGCGTAGCGATGTGCCGGCACAAAAATCATGAGAAAGCAGAGCAGCATCAATAAATAATAGTGGTTGTTGTATGATGATTTTTGCATCAGGTAAACTCCCGTCCACATTAAGGTATAGAGACTTATGCTAAGCCTGTAACGAAATCCTGCAGCGACAAAGATTCCCAGCAGGCCTAAAATGGCATAATACCAGATCATCCCGTTACCGGGCAGCGGCTGCAAAAATTCAAAACCTATAAAATTAAAGGTGAATTGAGGTTTTATAAAGACCCTTTCCACCCAGCCGGTGAAAATCGCACTCAGACCTTCTATCGCGATTAACAACCCAAAGATGATCCTGAAGACCACCAGGGCAGAATTGTCAATGCGGGTGAAAAGCCATTTATCCTGCATAATTATCGTGGATATACCGCCTGCTAAAGGCCTCATCCTGTTTCATCGCGATCTTTAGGCCTTCAACGTCATCAAATTTCTTCTCATCCCTAATGCGGGTGAGCAATTCGATACTTAGATAACGTCCATAAAGGTCTAAGTCCAGATCAAAGAAATGGGTTTCTATGGTCTTTTCTGTTCCACCTACGGTTGGATTGGTGCCAATATTCATCATTCCGAAAACCGGAACGCCATCAATTTGCGAGCGTACTACATAAACCCCATTTTGAGGGATAAGCTTGTAGTTTTCTTCTATATGTAAATTGGCCGTGGGGAACAATAACTCTTTGCCCAGGCCTTTTCCTTTAACAACAGTGCCAGCCAATGAAAATGGGTAGCTTAAAAACCGGTTTGCCAGCTCTACCTGCCCTTCCAAAAGGGCTTTTCTAATCTTGGTTGAACTCACGGCCACCTCTTCAATATCCTGTTTGGAGATCTCTTCCACATAGAAACCATATTCTATTCCGAATTTTCGAAGGTCTTCAATATCGGCGGTCCTGTTACGTCCAAACCTGTGATCATATCCAATTATGACCTTTTTGGCCCTTAATTTATTCACAAGAATGTCGCGCACAAATTCCCTGGCGGTAAGCCGGGAGAATTGTTGGGTAAATGGATGTATAATAAGGTGATCGATACCTGTTTTCTCGAGGATCTCGCGTCGCTCTGTTATGGTATTGATCAACTTGATGCTGGCATCTTTTTGCAGCACCATTCTGGGATGCGGGAAAAAAGTAAGAATAGCCGATTCCAGATTACTGGCTTTGGCAGTATTCACCAGTCTTTCAATGATCTTTTGATGGCCCACATGAACCCCGTCAAAAGTACCAATGGTCACTACGGTATGATGCTCACTATGAAATGCGTTGGCTCCTTTATGTTCTTTCAAAATCTCAGCCTATTTTCCGTTAAAGGTATTCATTGTGTTATTAATTCCTGCGGTACCAAAAGATTTTATCACCTCAACCGACTTCTTCAGGCGTTCGGGCAGTTTCTTTCGCTCCTCTTCATCCCATTCGCCCAGCACATAATCAATTTGTCTTCCTTTGCTGAATTCATCACTTATTCCGAAGCGAAAGCGGTTATATTTTGTGGTATTAAGCTGCGCCTGAATGTCTTTTAGCCCATTATGACCACCGTCGCTGCCTTTACCCTTGACGCGGATGGTTCCGAAGGAAAGATTGAGATCATCTGTGATGACCAAAAGATTTTCGAGCGGTACTTTTTCCTTCTGAAGCCAGTAATTCACAGCTTTCCCACTCAGGTTCATAAAAGTAGAAGGCTTGAGGAGAATGAAGGTTCGGCCTTTGAATTTATAGGTGGTAACATCACCCAGTTTTTGGGTTTCAAAAGTGAGGCTTTCTTCGGCCGCTAATTCATCAAGCACCTGAAAACCGATGTTATGTCTTGTATTGTGATATTTGGGGCCGATGTTTCCCAGCCCGACAATAAGAAACTTCTTCATAGGGGGAATTTCTTCTTTTTGTTGCTTACCAATAAGTTTTCCGAAGAAAGAAAGCATAGTTTCGTTTTGGTAAAAATAAAAAAGCATCCCGAAACCGGGATGCTTTTATGATTGAAAACTAAAGTTGATCTATTCGTTTTCGTTCTCGTTAACTTCTGTTGCCGGTACCTCATCAGCAGCCACTTCTTCTCCTTCTTCTTCATCATCATCAAGAGCGACAATGTTACGGGAAGTTCTAACCTGACAAACCACAGTGTTATCTGGGTGCATGATTTTAAAATCATCACTTTTCAAAGCAGTAACATATAATTTGTTACCAATTTTAAGCGGAGTAATGTCTGCCTCGATAAAGTCAGGAAGGTTTCCTGGAAGGCCTTTCACTCTCATACGACGAAGGTTGAAACGCAACACCCCACCGTTTTTAACACCACGAGCCACACCAGTAGTGTGAACCGGAATTTCCATAGTAATCTCCCTGTCTTCGAAGATTTCATAGAAATCAATGTGCAAAATAGCATCGGTTACAGGGTGGAACTGGATGTCCTGAAGGACAGCATTGTACTTTCCTCCGTCTTTCAATTCAATAACCACAGTGTGTACATCTGGAGTATACACCAGGCTTTTAAAGGCAATCTCATTTGCTGAAAAGTGTAATGGCTGTTCTCCCCCGTATAACACGCAAGGAACCTGTCCAGCATTACGTAAGGCTTTTGTAGCTTTCTTGCCTACGCTTTCTCTTTTAGATCCGTTGATCGTAATTGATTTCATTGTAAAAAATTTTAGGCTGCAAAAGTAATTCTTTTTTCTGATGTAATAAAAGCTTCGTTGCTAATAATTTGTAAAACACAAAGATCAGGAAAAGGAGAGAAGACCGCTCCCTTGTAAGAACAGACAAAAAACACCTTTTTGGCCCTCTAGCGAACTTCTACTTTCTAAAATCTTACTTCAGGTTACATGATGAATTTTGAGCTGATGGACCGGTTATTGTGTACCCTTTTCATCACATCAGCAAACAAGTCTGCACAGCTTACCACTCTAATCTTTTTGCTCTGTTTTTCAAGAGGAATGGAATCGGTTACAATGAGTTCCAGTAAATGGGAATTCTCAATTCGCTCATAAGCCTCTCCCGAGAGTACGGGATGTGTACAAATAGCCCGCACGCTCTTGGCGCCTCGCTCCATCATCACATCGGCTGCCTTGGTGAGTGTCCCCGCGGTATCTACCATATCATCTACAAGTACTACATTTTTACCCTCGACGTTTCCAATGAGCTCCATGTGAGAGATCACATTAGCCTTCGCGCGTTGTTTGTAACAAATTACCACATCGCTTTCCATGGTTTTAGAATAGGCGTAGGCTCTTTTAGAACCTCCCATATCGGGAGAAGCAATGGTTAGATTTTCCAGTTCCAGGCTACGCAGGTAAGGCAGAAATACGGTGGAAGCGAACAGATGATCTACCGGTTTTTCAAAGAAACCCTGAATCTGGTCGGCATGAAGGTCCATAGTAATTATCCTGGTGGCCCCTGCTGTCTCCAGCATTTTCGCGACCAGTTTAGCGGCGATAGGAACACGTGGCTTATCTTTCCTGTCCTGTCTCGCCCAGCCATAATAAGGAATGACCGCTGTAATGTGCCGTGCTGAAGCTCTTTTGGCAGCATCCAACATCAGTAACAATTCCATGAGGTGGTCTGATCCCGGATGGGTAGAGCCAATGATAAAAACGCGCGATCCTCTTATGGACTCTTCATAAGAAGGCTGGAATTCACCGTCACTATAGGTGGAAGTAATAACATTTCCCAGTTTTGTCCCGTAGGATTCGGCTATTTTTTCGGCTAATCCCCTACTCTGGGTGCAGGAGAATACTTTGGCATCGGCATTAGTATCAGGCATTGTTGTGTTGTTTAGGAGGTTTGTTGTTGCGCTACAAATTTAGAAATTATATTCGGTCTAAAAGAGTCATGCAGGCTGCTTTCTGCGAAATACAAAAATGAAAAAACGTGGCAGAAAAATCTGAAAAATTATAATTGGGAAAAAGAAAAAATTCATACTTTTGCCGTCCACTTGCTCGAGTGGCGGAACTGGTAGACGCGCTGGATTCAAAATCCAGTAACTTCGGTTGTGCGGGTTCGATTCCCGCCTCGAGTACTAAGCCCTCTTTATCATTTGATGAAGAGGGTTTTTCATTTTTAACAAAAAATTTATAACCTTAAGCATAGTTTTAACACTCTGTATTCCAGATTTATAGCGGGCAACTTCTTAAATTTTAGCAGATTTTTATTTACCTTAGTCTTTACCTGCTTATCGTTATCTCCATGAAAAAGAATTATTCGATTATGAGAGATGATACCTTCATAAAAATTCTCCAGTTCCTTTTCCTCCTCAGTAGTGTGCTCCTGGTCATTTTTATCGTCGCCCGGATGACAGCTTAAAATAAGATTTTTAACCCTTAACTGCTTTTAAAGGAAACCTTTTCACCTTCCGGATTCGACGATGGCATCACTTTGCAATTTTCTCAAGATGTTGTAATTTCGGGCCTAATCGTAAAAACTATGTCAGAGTTTTGGTTGTACTTTAAATTGGGCCTGCAACATGTACTGGATTGGAATGCCTATGATCACATTCTTTTTCTTGTAGCACTGGTTGCTTCGTATACATTTTTGGGTTGGAAAAGAGTGTTTTGGCTGGTCTCAACCTTCACCCTCGGGCACACGCTTTCATTATTTCTTTCGGTTTATGATATCGTGTTTGTTAATACCAAATGGGTTGAATTTCTCATTCCTATTACGATTATTGTAACCGCAGTCTACGATATTGCCACCTCCAAGAAGAAAGAAAATACAAAAAACATCAGCTTACTCTATTTTACCACCTCTTTCTTTGGGGTTATTCACGGATTGGGTTTTTCTGCCTATTTCAAAATGATAGCTGGTAGCACAGGGAATAAATTTTTACCTCTGCTGGAATTTGCTTTAGGCATTGAAACGGCACAGGTGATCGTGGTGCTTTCTGTTCTTTTCCTGGCCTTCGTGTTTCAAAACGTACTTCAGGTAACAAGGCGTGACTGGATTCTTGTCATTTCTTCTATAGTCATAGGAATAATTTTACCTATTTTAAGAGATAATTATCTGGCACTTTGATATTTTTAACCTCTTGTGATTTATCCCCCAATATTTTAGGCGCGGTGAAAATTGACCTTCGCCTATCACAGTTCTAATCAAATGCAGAAAAAGAAGCAATTAAAGTTCGACAAAGCATATTTAAGGATCGCCAGGGAATGGAGCAAACTTTCCCACTGCAGCCGTAAGCAGGTTGGCGCGCTTATTGTGAAAGATAGGATGATCATTTCCGACGGATATAACGGCACCCCCACCGGTTTTGAAAATCCGTGCGAAGATGACGAAGGATATACCAAATGGTATGTGCTGCATGCCGAAGCCAATGCAATTTTAAAAGTGGCGGGCTCCACCCAATCCTGCCGGGGCGCAACATTGTACATTACGATGTCCCCCTGCAAGGAATGTAGCAAATTGATCCACCAGTCCGGTATTAAGAGGCTGGTATACCATATTGATTACAAAGATTGTTCGGGACGGGAGTTTCTTGAAAAGGCCGGAGTCGAACTTGTACAAATAACAGATTTGGACGATTGAAAGAAAAATCTAAAATATACCTGCCGCTCATTGCGGGATTTGCCTGTGCCATTGGCGTACTCATAGGTGCTGCACTTGATTTTTCAAGTTACAGCCCTTCTTCCCTGCTTTCCAGGAATAAAGAAAAGGAGAAGCTCGCACGGCTCATCGATTACATTGAATACGAGTATGTTGATGAAGTAGATATGGACAGCATAGTCGAGGTCACTGTAAATGATATTTTAAGAGATCTTGATCCACACTCTGTATACATTCCGCAAGATGAATATGCCAACATTAGCGCCAGTATGAAAGGCGATTTTGTAGGCATAGGCGTAAGTTTCTACAATGTGAATGATACCATCGCCGTTATCCAGGCGCTGGAAGGCGGTCCCAGCCAGAAAGTCGGGATCCGGGGAGGAGACAGGATCTTGTATGCTAACGGGCAGAAACTCTTCAATAAGAATATAAGCAATGACTCTATTACCGACCATTTAAAAGGAGAGGAAAACTCAAAAGTAGCGCTTAAAATTTATCGAAAAGGAGAACCTAGGCTGCTTGAATTTAATGTTCGCCGTGGGAAAGTCCCCTTAAAAAGTGTGGATGCCACTTATATGCTTACAGAGGATTTGGGCTATATCAAAATCAACAGGTTTGCCGAGTCCACTTACCAAGAATTTAAAGAAAGCCTGCTTAAGCTGAAGAGTCAGGGCGCGAAACAAATCGCTCTTGACCTGCGGAATAATCCGGGAGGTTATTTAGCTGAAGCTACTCAAATCGTGGATGAGTTCCTCCCGGACGAGAAACTGGTACTCATCACGAAGAATAAAAAAGGAGCCGTAGAGAAGACTTATGCCACTGAAGAAGGCAACTTCGAAGATGGTGATCTGTACGTTCTTATTAACGAAAATTCTGCTTCGGCCAGCGAAATTCTTGCAGGAGCGCTTCAGGATAACGATAAAGGAATAATTATAGGCCGAAGATCCTACGGAAAAGGTCTTGTGCAACGAGAAATGTCTTTAGGTGATGGTAGCGCCGTACGTCTCACGATCGCCAGATACTATACTCCCACTGGACGTTCCATTCAAAAGCCTTATGATCATGGCAATGAGGAATACTTTAATGATTATCTCAACCGTTATAAAAACGGGGAACTCATTAGCGCCGACAGTATTACGGTGGCAGATTCCCTTCGCTACGTAACTCCCGGTGGAAAAGTGGTCTATGGCGGTGGCGGTATTATTCCCGATGTATTTGTACCAAAGGATACAAGCTTTGAAAAGGAAGGCTTGAATCTTTTACTGCACAACGGCTACATGGACAGGTTCATTTTCGAGGTGTTGGAAGGGAACAGGGATTATTATAATAAACTCTCAATAAAAGACTTGCAAGAGAAAGACATGATTGATGAGGATATTATTAAATCGTTTCTAAGCTTCATGAAACGTGAGAATTTCACTCTTGAAATAGCCGAATACAAACCTGTATTAAAACGCTATTTAAAGGCTACTTTGGCAAGGCAGCTTTTTGGCAGCAATGAATTTGAGGAAATCCTTAACAGAGAAGATCCGGTGATCCAAAAAGTGGTTGAAATTTCCAAAAAGAAAAAATAAAGGCTTCCAAAAACGCCATTTTTGACTACTTAAGTATCTGGGACTTTGATATGTTACGCCCTTATTCCGGTAGGCGAGAATTGCTGTGATCTCTGTAAAATCACTTCCGCAGGCTACGGTGATACAAGCTGCGATTTCCCTGGAAAGTAAGGACCTAAAAAAAGGTTTTGCCAAAATATAAACCAGGAAAGCTGCATACGAAATGCTCGCGACCCTCTTCCTGTAAGGAAGATTTCAATTTACTTTTCAACCTTTTCGGCGATGGCCCTTGACATTAGCAAAATGACCATCAATACGATCACAATACTTGAGGCCAAAATACCAATCAAGGCTGTGCCACTGTCGCCGCGAGAGATTTCTTCAAAATCCAGAAAAGTAGAATTATAAGCGATAAGAGCAACTGCAATTGCAATAAGTGTGTAGATAAAAATTTTCATAAAAACAGATTCTTGATATTGGCTGCAAAAAGTTTAACGGCAATGGCCAACAAAATAACGCCAAAAATTTTCCTGATCACGTTGATCCCCTGTTTCCCAAGGAACTTTTCAATTTTCCCTGAAGATTTTAAAACGATATAGACAAAAATAATATTTATTACTATCGCGACGATGATATTAGCCGTCTGATATTCAGCACGAAGAGAGAGCAATGAAGTCATAGTCCCAGCCCCGGCAATAAGTGGAAAAGCTAAGGGCACCACGGCCGCGGTTTCAGGCGTATCATCTTTATAAAGTGTGATCCCCAGGATCATTTCCAGAGCCAGAAAAAACAGGATCAATGAACCGGCCACGGCAAAAGAATTCACATCTATCCCAATAAGGTTAAGGATCTCTTTACCCACAAAAAGGAAAGCAATCATAAGCACCCCGGCCACCAGAGTAGCCTTTTCACTCTGAATATGTCCAGCTTTTTTTCGCAGCTCAATGATTATTGGAATACTTCCAATAATATCAATCACCGCAAATAAAATCATTGTGGCGCTGGCTATCTGTCTAAAGTTAAGATCCATGCTGTTCTGAAATTCTGCACAAAAGTACTCCCTTAAAATTCAAATAAATAAATTTTGAGAAAAAATTTTACTGATATCATCTATAGATTTTTTCCTTAATAATTGTGCGGAAAAAGTATCTTTGCCCCATGTTTCAGCTAGGAAAAACCATCGTTTCTGAAGAGATCCTGGAAAAGGATTTTGTGTGTAATCTCTCTGCCTGCAAAGGCGCCTGCTGCATTGCAGGTGATGCCGGAGCCCCTCTGGAGGAAAATGAGACACATATTCTTGAGGAAATTTATCCCCGGGTAAAACCTTTTTTACGGGAAGAAGGCATAAAAGTTATCGAAAAAGAAGGCACCTCTGTTATTGGCGAGGACGGTGAATACGAAACTCCCTTGATCGACGGGGCAGACTGTGCTTACGTCACTTTCGACAAAAAAGGAACCGCCCTCTGCGGAATTGAAGAAGCCTATAACCAGGGAGAGATCGACTGGAAAAAACCTGTTTCCTGCCACCTTTATCCGGTACGCACGCAGGATTATTCAGAATTTTCGGCAGTCAATTACCATCAATGGTACATCTGCGATGATGCCTGTACTCTTGGAAAAGAGCTGCAAGTGCCTATTTATAAATTTGTGAAGGATGCCCTCATTCGAAAATTTGGGGAAGATTGGTATGCAGAGCTTGAAAAGGTGGCCGAAAATCTTAAAAAGTAATTAGCGCCTGCTCCATTTTCATCTCCATATTTTGATAACCTTCTAAATTTTAATAACTTACACCTAACATCCCCCTTCCAGGATATCGGTTTTTGGCTGCCATAGTTCCGCCCTTTCCGCAGCCGTATAGATCATTTTAGTTCCCCCAAAGCTTAATAATCAAGGTTTAATTTAACAATTTGATCATGAAAAAATTAGCAATTCTCCTCCTTTCACTTTCATTATTTTCTTCTCCGGCAGAGGCACAGATCCTTAAAAAACTAAAAAAGAAGGTGGAGAAAAAGGTAGAAGATAAGGTTACCGATAAAGTATCTGACAAAGCAGCCAATGAAACCGGCAGCATGATGGACCAGATGATGAGCAATCAAATGAATAATGCCATGATGCCCATGGGAGGTGAACAGGTTAGTGTAGAAGAGATCCCTGCCCGGTATGACTTTAACTGGAAGTACAATTCCAAAATCACTACGAGCCAGGGTGATATGGAAATGACCTATCGCCTCAAAAAGGACGTCCCATATATGGGAATTGAAATGCCGCAGGCAGGTAATATGTTCCTGGTCATGGATACCGGAAATGACCTCATGGCCATGTTCTTTGATTCTGATGGAAATAAAGTGCTGATGGCCTCGCGTATGGAGGCTTCAGAAAACGAGGATAATGAAGATTTTTATAAAGACGCCGAAATAAGAGAAATTGATGGCAAGACTATTCTGGGCTACAATTGCAAAGGATATGAGATTGAAACCGATGGGCATCTCATGAAGTTCTATATTACCGAAGAAGCTGATGTGAGCTTTAGTAAAATGTACCAGTATGAAAAAAGCAAAATGCCTCCCGGGATTAAATCCGAATTGCTCAAAAATGGGGAAGGATTGATGCTGGAAATGCAAATGACAGACAAGAAAAATCCTGAGAATAATGCTACTATGATATGCACCAGCCTAAAAAAGGAATCTTTCAATATCAATAAAGCAAATTACCGCAGTATGTACGGCAAATAAATAAAATAGGGGCTTCAAAAAATGTCATTTTTGAGGCCCCTATTCTCTCTCATTATTACCGTTTAAAGTCATCTGCATATCACCCGTTGTTACAACCCACTTTTGGCACTACGTTTATTTTCAACAAAATAAATTTCAAAATTCCATATTTTTATTATTTAAATAGCTCATATGGAAAACAGGCGCAGTTTCATCAAAAAATCCGGTCTAATGATGGCCGCAGTCACTCTCCCCTTTCCCGGTTTCCTTCTAAAGGAACCTAAGAAAAAATTAGGAGTAGCCCTGGTTGGTCTTGGCGGCTACAGCACCCATCAACTGGCCCCGGCTTTACAACAAACAGAATTTTGCGAATTGCGGGGCATTGTCACCGGCAGTCCCGAAAAGATCCCGCAATGGCAAAAGAAATATGGGATCAAAGACAGGAATGTTTACAATTATGAGAACATGTATCGCATTGCCGATAACGACGAAATCGACGTGATCTATATTGTACTTCCTAACTCTTTGCACGCCAAATATGCTATAATTGCCGCTAATGCCGGGAAACATGTGTGGTGCGAAAAACCCATGGCTATGAATACAGAAGAATGCCGCCAGATGATCTCTGCCTGTAACCGCAATAATGTGAAACTCGCAATAGGCTACCGGTTGCAACACGAACCAAATAACCGCAAAATGATGGAATGGGCGCGCACAAAACCGTTTGGAGCCATTCAGGATCTAAAGGCCGCAGCAGGTTTTTACGGCAGCTCTCTGGGTTGGCGACTGGAAAAAGAAATGGGAGGCGGCGCCATGTACGATATGGGAGTATATGCTCTTAATGCTGCCAGGTACGCCACAGGAATGGAACCCATAGCCGTATCTGCCACTCATAAAACAAATCGTCCCGAAATGTTCAGCGAAGTAGATGAATTCACCTATTTTACGCTTGAATTTCCTGAAGAACTAAAAGCCGACTGTGCCACCAGCTTTGGAGAGAACATGAACAGCCTCGAGGTCAACTGCAGGGATGGCTGGTATTATCTCAAACCTTACCAAACCTATTCGGGAGTGAAAGGGAAAGCCAGCAACGGTAAAATTCTTGAACCCTTTAGAAAAAATCAGCAGGCAGTTCAAATGGATGATGATGCACTGTCAATACTCAACAACGAGCCCATGATTGCCCCGGGAGAAGAAGGCTTAAAAGATATCGCTATTCTTGAGAAGATCTATGCTTCGGCTGCCCGGGACGGCAAAAGACTGTCGCTTTAGATCCTATCTTCAGAAATAAAATATATTACAGGCTTTTAATCAGGTTCCAAAAATGGCATTTTTGGAACCTGATGTTTTACATTACTTCCGCAGCATAAGCCATCGCTACACCAGTTGATCCTCTTAATTGTATTTTGAAAAGAGCAGAAAGTCGCTTATCAACACCTTCTATCATCCTGTTCACAACTTGCTAATACCAAAGCGCGATTCCAATGCTCTTAAAATTATTAACAACTTATAAACCACTGCAAAACAAGAGCTTAAAGCCTATTTTTAACTTGACTATAATAACAACGGGAACCCAGCGTGTTGAAAACTTTGTTGAAAAGCTTTTCCCTGGAATCTTTCTATATCTTCCTGATTTTCCAATATTTGTGTAACCATTTTTACAAAACCAACAAAAAACCATAATTCGAAATATGTCTCAGCTTGAACCCATTTTGCAGGAAAACAAAGACAGGTTCGTCATCTTCCCTGTAAAACATCATGACATCTGGGATTGGTACAAAAAAATGGAAGCGAGTTTTTGGACCGCAGAAGAAATTGTCCTGCAACAGGATCTCATCCACTGGAACCAAAAGCTGACTGCAGACGAACGTGATTTCATAAAACACATCCTGGCCTTTTTTGCCGCATCTAATGGGATCGTAAATGAGAACCAGGCCAGGAACTTTGTAAATGAGGTTCAATATTCTGAAGCTAAGTTTTTCTACGGTTTCCAAATCATGATGGAGAATATTCATTCTGAAACCTACTCCCTTCTTTTCGATACCTATGTCAAGGATGAGAAGGAAAAAAACAAGCTTTTTAAAGCTATAGGAGTTTCCCGTGCTACCCAAAAGAAAGCCCAATGGGCCCAAAAATGGACAGATTCAAACTCTTTTGCCGAAAGATTGATCGCCTTTGCCGCCGTGGAAGAAATTTTCTTTGCGGGTGCTTTCTGCTCAATCTTCTGGTTAAAAAAACGTGGATTGATGCCGGGACTTACTTTTTCTAATGAACTAATTTCACGAGACAAAGGCATTCACTGTGATTTTGCAGTACACCTGCACAACAACCATTTGGTGAACAAAGTAGCAAAAGAACGCGTCCGCGAAATAATTTTAGATGCGCTCGAGCTCGAAAGAGAATTTATAACCGGGTCTTTACCGGCAAGCCTTATAGGTATGAACTCCCAACTCATGACGCGATACCTGGAGTTTGTCGCAGACAGGTTGTTAGTCGGGTTGAAATGTGAGAAGGAATTCGGCACAGCCAATCCTTTCGATTTTATGGAGGTGAGC
>JBAVJE010000374.1:0-2139 GCA_049687615.1 Salinimicrobium sp.
GAACTAAGGTCAGGGAAAAAAGTGGCAGTAAAAGTCCAACGTCCCGGTGTTAGAAAGAAATTTCTTGAAGATCTTGATACTTTACAGGAGATTATTGACTTTGCAATGAAACACACCACCGTAGCGAAGAAGTATGCACTTAATGATGTGCTGGCCGAATTACGGAGGATCATGCTTCATGAATTGGATTATTTGCGGGAAGCGAACAATCTTGTTACTCTTGGGATCAACCTTAAATCTTACCCTAACTTAATCGTTCCACAGCCTATCCCCGACTACACTACTTCTAAAGTCCTTACTATGGAGTATGTAAAAGGGCAAAAAGTAACTAAAGTTTCGCCGCTAAGAAAAATCGAAGAGAATTTCTCTCCTTTAGTCAAGGAGTTTGTTGAGGCCTACCTTCAACAGATTGTTTCAGACGGTTTTGCACATGCAGATCCTCATCCCGGAAATATTCATTTACTGGAAAACAATAAAATCGCCCTTATAGACCTGGGCATGGTAGCCCGGTTTTCAAAAAAAATCAGAGAGGATCTATTGAGGTTACTGCTTGGGCTTAGCAAAAACAACGGGGAGGAAATCGCCAGGGTTCTCCTTCAAATGAGCCATATGGACCAGGAATCAAATCAGGAAAAATTTAAAAGAGAGATTTCCATCATGGTCGAAGAAAACGCCAATAGTACCGCAAAAGATATGCAAACGGGGAAATTACTCATTCAAATGAATCGAAGTGCTGCCATGAACGGGATACATCTTCCCGTGGAAGTCAATATACTCGGAAAAATCCTGTTGAATATGGACCAGATCATCGCTTTCCTTGCTCCGGAATTTGATTTAAGAGATGCCGTGAGAAAGTATCTTACCAAAATGATGCAGACCGAAATGCTAAAAGAGTTAGCCCCTGAAGAAATTTTTTCTGTCCTTCTTGAATCTAAAAATCTTCTTGAGCATCTTCCATCCCGAATCAACAAAATCACAGAAACCCTGGCTAATAATAAGCTGGAGATCAAAGTTGATGCACTTGACGAAAAGCGCCTGACAGATGGTTTCCAAAAAATTGCCAACCGAATAACTATTGGACTTGTTTTTGCCGCTATGATCGTAGGTGCCTCAATGTTGATGAGAGTACCCTCTGCTTTTACTGTTTTAGGGTATCCCGGCCTGGCCATCATCTTTTTCATATTCGCCGCCATTGGAGGAATGTACCTAATCTACATGATCCTCTTTAGGGATGAATAATTAAAAGAAGTTTTTACTCACCCGCAAACCAGCTCCAAAAACCTCTTTTGAAGAGGAATGCATATCTGCCCCAATTTGGACGTTTACATCAACAATATCCTCCCAAACTCTCAAGTCAAGGAAACCCGATAATATTTCATCGTTGGGTTTTGAACTACCTGATTTTGCACCATAATTCATCCTGTAACTCAACATAAATTTATAAGGCATGTCATAAAAAGCCTTACCGGAAATTCCAATGTGGTGTGCTACGATATTGTTGTCGCTTATGCCTAACCCATCTTTTGCCGTTAGGATAAAAGGAAGTCCCAAGAGGCGATTTTCGTAGGTCCACCCCGATTTATAAAGACTATTATTAAAGTAATTGTCTTTGCCATCTGTAGTGGGATAATACTTACTTTGGTTACGGGTATAATAATACTCATACATGAAAGATGTTATCCATTTCCCTTTTTCAATATCCTCAATGAAGATCCCATAACGGCCATCAGGAGTGTTCCTAAGCTTGAGACCGGACATATCTTCAAAAAAGGTATTATAAAGCAACTGGACCTTATAGTGGGACCAGGAGGTGTTCAGGTAAATTTCATAACTCCCCAGCTGATTTCCCAAGGCATTAAGCTGCTCTCCAACCGCGGTATTTTCTCCCTGTCGTCCCGTGATCACACGCAGGTAGTCGTCAAAACCATCAGGTAATGGACCTTCCTCCGGGGAAGTTCCTGCCCACTGGGCAAAATGCTGGACTCCAACTATAAGTTCCACATTACGAATGCCTGAGTAAACTAAATGGAAGCTTTTGTGGTGAATTCGTAAATTTTCCACATAACGTTTATCATCTGTAAGAAATTCTTCCCAGGAAGCTTTGAATCCTAATCCGGCAGATTTCCAGAAATACACGGG
>JBAVJE010000375.1:0-3375 GCA_049687615.1 Salinimicrobium sp.
GTGGAAATCATTACCGATTTTTCGGCACTACCAGAAATTACGAGTGTGAAAAGTTATTTACACAGTATCTTTTATAACATTATCTCCAACAGTATTAAGTATCGGCAAGCTTTAAAACAGCCTGTGATAAAGATTAGTTCGAAAATTGACGATGATCAGGTAGTTTTTATTTTTGAAGATAATGGCCTTGGTATGGATCTTGACAAGAAGGCAGACCAGATCTTTGGCCTCTATAAACGATTTCATAATCATGTGGAAGGAAAAGGCATGGGGCTCTTTATGGTGAAGACGCAGGTGGAAAGCCTTGGGGGGAAAATCACAGTAGAAAGCGAACAAAATAAAGGCAGTCGGTTCATTATTAAATTTAAAAACGATCGGAATTCAACAACAAGAAAAAATGAGGAAGCCACAACGCTACATGTTGATCGATGATGATCCTACCAGTAATTTGATTGGGGAATTTGTCATTAAATCCTGTGATTCCGACGCGGTGATTGAGTCTTATGTTGATCCTGAGGTTGCTTTGTCTGAAATTGAAAAAAAATACGGCGAATGCGAAGACCTCCCGGAGACTTTACTTTTTCTGGACCTGAACATGCCAAATATGTCCGGTTGGGATTTTCTTGAGGTCTTTGAGGAGTTTCATGAGGATGTAAGAAAAAGCTTTACGGTCAATATTCTCACCTCTTCTATTGAAGATTTTTCTACAGATAAAGTTCGTTTTCCTTTTGTCTCAGGTTTTATATCAAAACCTTTAAAAAAGGATAAAATGCGAGAGATTCTTGAGGGTTGGACTTCTGTACAAAAAAAGAAAACCGGGTCTTAGCCGGTTTTTTCATTTTATACTATTATCGTTGTTCCGTGATTTTCTGAATTTCCGTTTTCATCGAATATAAAATCTATTCTTCCAAGGTTGACCCCGGCCCATCCCACCTGGTTGACAAGTACATTTTTTCCTTCAATGTTTTTGGTAACCGTAGGTTTCGGGAGAAACGTATGGGTGTGTCCCCCAATAATAAGATCAATGTCTTTAGTGAGGCTGGCAAGCTTCAAGTCGCTTATTTTGTCGCTGTTGTAGTGATAGCCAAGATGAGACAGGCAGATTACCAGATCACATTTTTCCTGCTTCTTCAGCTTTTCCACGGTTTCATTGGTCATCTCGACCGGATCCAGATATCGGGTCTCTTTATATAGTCTTGGCAAAACCAGTCCTTCCAATTCAATTCCAATTCCGAAGATCCCAATCTTCACACCATCTTTGATGAAAACCTTGTAAGCTTGTGTGTGTCCGGCCATCACCGTATCGCTGAAGTCATAATTGGCGATAAGAAAATCAAAATCGGCATGAGGTAACTGGGAGTACAGGCCATCGACCCCGTTGTCGAAATCATGATTTCCAATAGTGGCCGCATCATAACCCATTTTGCTCATTAACTTGAACTCGACTTCCCCCCCGTAGAAATTAAAATACGGAGTCCCTTGAAAAATATCTCCGGCATCGAGCAATAGTGTGTTCGGATTTTCTTTTCGAATATTGCTAATGAGGTTATACCTCCTGGCTACTCCACCCTGATTTGGATATTCGGGATGATCACCAGGGAAAGGTTCTATGTGGCTATGCACATCGTTAGTGTGCAGGATGGTGATGTGTTTTTTTCTGCTGTCCGGCATAAAGGAACTTAATCCTAATCCTCCAATTCCGGCCAGTGCTCCGGCAGCCAGAGAGCTTTTTAAAAATGTCCTTCTTTTCATTGCTTTCTTGTAAATCTTTGATCCTGTACAGGTGCTATAGTATCTTCAGCGGTAAAATAGTCAATAAGAATATTCCTTATCTTGTAATCAAGACTGGTTACTTCTTTTGCCCCGGCAAAAAAGGTCATATTATCCCCGCCCTGGAAGAGGTAGTCATTGGTGGCTACAAAATAATCCTTTTTAATATCCAGAGGCTCTCCCTGTATCAACACCTGTTGTAGTGAATTATCAGCTCCTAAATCTAATTGTATTCCCGAAACCGGATGTGCAACCCCGGCATCTATAAGGTATCTTACCATTTCCCTCACCTGTTGTCCATTCAATTTTGCTACAATTACTTCATTTTCAAAAGGCATAAGTTGATAAGCTGTGCGGGTGGTAATATCTCCCTCTTTGACAGAGGAGCGTATTCCGCCGTAATTGAGCAGTACAATATCAATAGAATTTCCAGTTCTTTTTTTGAACACCGGGTTTGACAGCTGCATAACGGCATCGGCCATCATATTCCCTAATGCCGAGTTAAGGTCACCGTCGCTTTTCTTTAGATCATATGCAGAATATGCTAAAACTGCATTCATCTCTTCATCTATGTGCTGCTTGTAAGGTTTTATGAAGTCTTGAATTGAATCATTTGCCGGAATACTATCCGAAACATTTAATTCTTCTCCTTCTATCCTGGAAAGCGCTAAATGGCTCGTGTTCTTGCAGGAGAGAAGAAAAAAGGTACTTAGGAACAGAAGTAGGAATTTCTTTTTCATTAAGAGAGGGAGATATGTTTCAGCAAAAATAAGATTTTCTCTTAAACCACGAATTGCTAATTAAAGTTTAGATGTTTTTAGTTTTTTACTGTTTTTTGCGTATTTTATTTAGTATATAAGCAGAATTTTTATATTTTTCGGAAATAATTGATCCAAAGATTAGGAAGGGATCTGAAATTTAAGAAATTGAAATCGAGTCAAAAGGTGTTCCTTATCTTCCTGCTTGTCGCAGGTATTTTTTTTGTGGGTTCTCTTTTTGACCTACGTATAATTACTGCTGTTGCCAATATATTGTTGATCCCGACTTTGATCCTGTATTATCGATATAGAGTAAAAGAATGGTTTTTGGCAATGGTTGTTGCCTTATTGTTCTTTTATATCAGGGACATTTTTTTGATGTTTGGATTTACGATTAACCCCGTGATCGTTCTCTTAAGTTTTGGAATCGGGATAGTGATCCTTTATATATTCGCGCTCACGGGCTTCCAACAAACCAAGGTATTCCCGGTAGAGTGGATATCACTTCTTATCATGTACGGTTTTCTTGGTTTTCTATTTTTTACTATAAGTGATCTTGTGCCGCTGGTAATTCCTTCGTTTGTGGTTCCCACATATATTTATCTTTTGTCGTTAACCGTACTTCTCGCGATAACTTTTACCCAATACCTCCTAAAATCACATTATGCTTCTCTCTGGCTCATGCTGGCTTCTGCAAGTTTACTGGTGTCTGAGCTCTCCCTCTTTTTTAAGATGTATGTGATAGAAGACATTAGTGTAAACATTTTTTTTCCCCTCTTTCACGTGATCGCCTATCATGCCATGGTTCAGCATGTAATTCATAGAAGAAGATCGGTAAGAATTATGG
>JBAVJE010000376.1:0-4250 GCA_049687615.1 Salinimicrobium sp.
CTATGCTTTCCCGCAAATCAATCAGGATTCCCACGTAACCAAGGCGGTAAAACTGGCACATCCGCTGCTGGATCCGCAGAAGAGGGTGGCCAACGATTTTACTATTCAAAAAGAGCAATTTTTCATCATCACCGGTGCCAATATGGCCGGGAAAAGCACATTTTTGAGAACCGTAAGCCTGCAAATACTCATGGCAAACCTGGGTCTTCCGGTTTGCGCCCAATCCTGTGAATATTCTCCCATTAAGTTAATCACGAGTATGAGAACTTCAGATTCATTGAATGATGATGAGTCTTACTTTTTTTCAGAATTAAAACGCTTGAAATACATCGTGGAAGAGATCAAAACAGGAGAGTATTTTATCATTTTAGACGAGATTCTCAAGGGTACCAATAGTACAGATAAGGCCATTGGCTCGAAGAAATTCATTGAGAAACTGGTAAATTCCAATTCCACGGGCATTATTGCCACCCATGATCTTAGTCTTTGTGAGGTGACCGAGGAACACCCGCAGGTGAAGAACTATTATTTTGATGCCGAGATCATCAATGACGAACTCAACTTTGATTACAGGTTCAAAAATGGCATTTGCCGGAATATGAATGCTTCTTTTCTGCTGAAAAAGATGCAAATTGTGGATTGAGAATAAGCGAGATTCCTGCGAGTATTAACCTTTCAAGCCCGTTGATTTAAAAAGATGGATTCTTTAACCCAAATAGTACTTGGAGCTGCCGTAGGCGAGGCGGTATTGGGCCGTAAGGTTGGCAATAAAGCCATGCTTTATGGAGCCATAGCAGGCACCATACCCGATCTTGATACCTTTGCGAGATATTTCACCGATACCATCACGGCGGTTGAGATACATCGTGGGTTTTCCCATTCTATCGTATTTTCTGTCCTGGGCGCTTTCGTTTTTGGGTGGCTTATCTCAAAGATTGAAAAACGCACCGGGGTTGGCTGGAAAGGCTGGTCATGGCTCATGTTTTGGGGGCTTTTTACACATCCGCTGCTGGATGCATTCACGACCTGGGGCACGCAACTCTTTTGGCCACTAGACATAAGGCTGGCGTTCAAGAGCGTATTTGTAATCGACCCATTGTACACGCTACCATTTTTAATTTTTGTCATTCTTGCCATGCGGCGGAAGAGAGATGATCCAAAAAGGGCAAAATACAACAAGCTTGGCCTGTTAATAAGTAGTGGATACCTCTTACTCAGCCTGATTTTTAAGAGCATCGCCTTCGGAAACTTTAAGGAGAGCCTGGAGAAACAGGGTATTTTTTATGAAAGAATGGACACCCGGCCCACACCATTAAATATCATTCTCTGGACTGCGAATGTTGAAACCGAAGACGCCTATCTGGTGGGGTATTATTCTTTTTTTGATGATAAACTGGTACGTTTCACGTCTTATCCAAAAAATCACGATTACCTCGGAAGGCTCAAAAATGACAAAAATTTGCAGCGTTTGATTGACATTTCCAAGGGCTGGTATACGATATCAGTAGAAGATGGCGCACTTTATTTTAATGATCTGCGCTTCGGAAAGCTTAGCCTTTCAGATCCCGACGCAGCATTTGTATTTAGCTATAAATTGATTCCTACTGAAGATTCTGTTAAGGCAGAAGAAAATTCCAAAAGACCCGACCAAGGAGCAAAGTTGCTTAAGGCGCTTTGGGAAAGGCTGAAGGGAAATTAAAGATAGAGGAAAGAAGCTTAGTTGCAAGTTTGTGGTAATGCTCCTAGTCCTAAAAACGCTATATTTGGGCCTTAAAATTATTTTATGAGCCTGGAACAGGAGTTATTCCAAAGAAGTCAATCCCAGTGTGAATTATGTGGTGCCAAAGAAGACCTTGAAGTTTTCGAAGTACCCGATTCTCCCACCGATGCAGAAAAGCATATTTTGATCTGCAATACCTGTAAAGAACAAATCGAAGATCCCGAAAAGGTGGAGCCGAACCACTGGCGTTGTCTTAACGACAGTATGTGGAGCACGGTGCCCGCAGTACAGGTGATGGCCTGGAGAATGTTGAACAGGTTACGGGGTGAAGGCTGGCCGCAGGACTTGCTGGATATGATGTACCTGGATGAGGAAACGCTGGCCTGGGCAAAAGCGGGACAGGTTTCTTCAGAAGAAAAGAGTGGAGTTGTCCACAAGGACAGTAACGGAGCTGTGATCGAAGCTGGTGATACCGTGGTGCTCATCAAGGATTTAAACGTTAAGGGCTCCAGTCTGGTGGCCAAAAGAGGAACAGCGGTGAGAAGGGTTTCTCTTGTTCATGATAATCCTGAACAGATTGAAGGAAAGGTAGAGGGGCAGCAAATTGTGATCCTCACTAAATTCGTGAAGAAGGTATAAAAGAAAAGGCGCGGGTTCTCCGCGCCAGTTTCTTACACCTATAAGGATTAGGTTGTAGAAATATTACCTTCCAAAAATGCTATTTTTCGGCCTGCTTCAGTTTTGTAAAATGTTTGTAGAACAGGGGTATGGTCTCAATTCCTTTGAGATAATTCCAAATTCCGAAGTGTTCGTTTGGAGAGTGGATAGCATCTGTATCTAATCCAAATCCCATCAAAATAGTCTTACTTTCCAGTTCCTTTTCAAAAAGGGCAACAATAGGGATGCTTCCACCACTGTGTTGAGGGATAGGCTCTTTTCCGAAGGCTTCTTTATAGGCATCATTGGCTGCCTGGTACTCAAGAGTATCTATTGGCGTTACATAAGCCTGACCGCCATGGTGAGTGGTCACGTTTACTTTCACACTTTTTGGCGCGATTTTTTCAAAATGATCTTTAAACAGCGCGCTAATCTCTTTCCAGTCCTGATCGCTTACCAGGCGCATTGAGATCTTGGCATATGCCTTTGACGGCAGCACAGTTTTAGCGCCTTCGCCGGTATAGCCACCCCAAATTCCGTTAACGTCGAGTGTTGGTCTTATGGAAGCTCTTTCTAAAGTTGAATAACCTTCTTCGCCGTGTACGTCCTGAATATTGAGTTTCTCTTTATATTCTTTGAGATCGAAGGGAGCTTCGGCCATTTTTGCACGTTCTTCTTTGGTATATTCCTTCACCTTATCATAAAATCCGGGAATAGTTATGCGATTATTGTCGTCCTGAAGGGAAGCGATCATTTTAGAAAGAATGTTTATAGGATTGGCAACCGCTCCGCCGTACAGTCCGCTGTGTAGGTCTCGATTCGGGCCGGTGACCTCCACTTCCATGTAACTTAATCCGCGCAAGCCGGTGGTGATGGAAGGAACATCTTTGGAGATCATACCTGTATCGCTGATGAGGATGACATCGTTCTTAAGTTTTTCTTTGTTGCGCTCTATGAACCAGCCCAGGTTTACACTTCCTACCTCTTCTTCACCTTCTATCATAAATTTTACATTGCAGGGCAAGGCGTCGTTTTTGGTCATATATTCCAGCGCTTTGACGTGCATGTACATTTGTCCTTTGTCGTCACAAGCACCCCTGGCGAAAATGGCTCCTTCGGGATGAATTTTGGTCTCTTTGATCACCGGTTCAAAGGGTGGAGAATCCCACAGGTTAACAGGATCTGGAGGCTGTACATCATAATGTCCATAGATAAGAACAGTTGGCAGGGAAGGATCTTTTATTTTTTCGCCGTAGACCACTGGTTGTCCCGGGGTTTCGGAGATCTCTGCCTTGTCACATCCGGCTTTTAGCAGGCTTTCTTTTACTGTCTCGGCCGTTTTTAGCATGTCTTTTTTGTGGCTGGAATCGGCGCTTATAGAAGGAATTTTTAGCAGTTCGACAAGTTCTTTGATGAACCTGTCTTTATTCTCTTCCACATACTGTTTGGTGTCTTTCATAAAGGGTGATTTTGATGTTGCATAAAGGTAATAAAATATGATGTGAGAGGTAGAAGACAGGGGGCGAGAATTTGTTTTTCCATTTTTAGATATAGGGAATTTATCTCTTATTTGCCTCTCGGTTTCGTGTAAACATTAAATTAAAAACGACAAAAACGAAATGAAATTTAGGGACTTCATAAATTGATAATATCCATAGAAAACTAAATGTAAAGTACCGTTTTTAAGGTGGTCTGATCAGGAAGATCAACCTTTATTTATTGATATATATGTTTTCTAAGCTTGGAAAGGTTACTTAAGTTTTATTTCGAAACTATAAACCTATGGGCATTCGAATTAAAGCCTATTCCCAAAAATAATTTATCTTCGATAAAAATTGTAAATGATTTAGAGTGGGGAAGCTTCCTTTGTATT
>JBAVJE010000377.1:0-4245 GCA_049687615.1 Salinimicrobium sp.
TTGCAGGTGGTTTAGTGGTAGTTTGTGCCGTAAGTATAAATGCAGTGCAGGATGCCCCGAGTGATGAAAACCAGGAAAAAAAATTGATCAACGACTATAATGTCTATGCTCTGGCTATGCCCGAAGATCTTGAATTTGCCGGTGAGCAGGTGCCGGTTGAATTGCCGGATGTCTATGAGCGCATGGACCGGGAACTTTTGGTGAACACCTACTGGCAGTCCAACACTTTATTGCTGCTGAAGCGTGCCAATAAATATTTTCCAGTGATCGAGCCTATTCTTGCAAAAGAAGGTGTGCCAGATGATTTTAAATACCTCGCGGTAATTGAAAGTGGTCTAACGAATGCTGTCTCTCCGGCAGGAGCAAGAGGTTTTTGGCAGATTATGGAATCTACCGGTAAGGAGTATGGTCTCGAGATTAATGATAACGTTGATGAACGCTATAACCTTGAGAAATCAACACGGGTCGCTGCCGACTACCTGAAAAAATCTAAAGAAAAACTGGGGTCCTGGACGCTCGCTGCGGCGGCTTATAATGCAGGTAACTATGGGATTTCCAAACAACAGGAAAGGCAGGCGGTCACCAACTATTATGATTTGCTGCTGGGAGAAGAAACCGGAAGGTATGTCTTTAGGATACTGGCACTAAAGGAAATTATGAACCATCCCGAAAAATATGGTTTTAACTTCAGGCAAAAAGACCTTTACAAGGATGTGCCGTCTTACAAGGTAAAAGTAGATACGCCTGTGACCGATTTCTCCAGGTTTGCCAGAAAATTTGAAATCAATTATAAGATCCTCAAGATCCATAATCCGTGGTTGAGAGAAACAAATCTTAATAATAAATCTAGAAAAGAATATCTTATCGAGCTGCCCGAAAAAGGCTACTACTCGGCCCCCGAATAAATGCTGCAATATATACTAGACCATACCTGGACCTCCCTGCTGATACTTAATTATTGCATCGCTTTAGCAATAATTGGCTATATGATGATGCACAATGGGAATCCTACCAAGACTGTGGCCTTTATCCTCGCTCTCGTAGCCCTGCCAATCGTAGGGATTTTTATCTATATTTTTTTTGGACAAGAGTACAGGAAGAGCAAGATCTTTAAAAGAGAAGAGATCTATTCTCATGAAAGGATAAAAAAGTGGGAAGACAAATATTTAATGAGAAAGGAAGAGTTAGACCATCCCGAAAAACATGTGGTCAAGAATAATTTAAAGCTCATTAATCTGCTGCAAAACAACCAGAAGACCCCGGTAACCCTGCGAAATCACGTACGGATTCTTCAAAATGGAAACGATACATACAATGCTCTTTTAGAAGACCTCAATAAAGCTAAGGACCATATACATTTAGAGTATTACACTTTCGACGACGATAATATCGGAAATAGAATAATTGATGTGCTTTGCGAAAGAAGTGAGAGTGGGGTAGAGGTTATGGTGAGTTATGACTATGTAGGCAGCAAAATGAGCGCTAAAGCCCTCAAACGTATGAATAGTGCCGGCGTGGAAGTATGTTCTTTTCAACCGGTCTGGTTCAGGAATTTTCACAGAAAACTCAACTATCGCAATCACAGAAAAATTGTGATTATAGATGGCCGCATAGGCTACATTGGAGGGATCAATATCTCTGATCTATATCTGAACGACGAGGATTCAGATTTTTACTGGCGTGATACGCATTCAAGAATTGAAGGCGAGGCAGTGAAGTCTTTGCAAACCCAGTTCCTCTATAACTGGGATTTCTTAACCGATAACGAAGTCGAAATAAAAGAAGCTTATTACCCAGAAATTGATGTGGAAAAGGATGTGGCTGTTCAGATAGTAGCCAGTGGTCCGGATACAGATTTCCCCAATATTATGGAAGCAGTTCTAATGGCTATTAATACTGCTGAAAAAAGCATTTTTATTACTACTCCTTATTTCATTCCAAACTCAGAGATCCTTACAGCGCTTTGTACCGCAAGCAGAAGCGGGATTGATGTTAAAATCATTATTCCTGACAAGGGAGACTCATGGGTAGCCAGGCATGCAACAAATTCTTTTGTGGAACAGATGCTGGAAAGCGGAGTAGAAGTTTATCACTATAGAAAAGGCATGGTACACGCCAAGACAATAATTATAGATGAGCATATTGCTACAGTAGGAACTGCTAATATGGACAATCGTAGTTTTATGCTCAATTTCGAGATCAATGCGATTTTCTACGATGAACATATAGCCAAAGAGATGTCAGAGCAATATAAAAAAGATCTTGAGCATAGTTTTCCTAATGAATTGGAGGAATGGAAGCGAAGATCAGCTTATTTGAGGATTAAAGAATCTTTTTGGAGGCTTTGGGCACCTCTTTTATAGAAAGGAGAAGGGGAGCTTTATTCTGAAGCTGTGGCAGTTGAGTACTGCCTGCTGTCATCTATTAGAAGCAGGGAAATAGCTTGGGAAAAAGAATCGTAATTGAGATTAAAAGACTTCTCGAATTCAATTCCGTAAGGATGAGAAATCTTTCGTCTTATGTCAATGATGTTTTTGTCTTTGTCCATTAAAAAAGTTGTGGGAAGACCAAGAGAATGTTTCATCATGCGCACCACATAAGAACTGTTGTTTTTTAGCTCGTCCACATAGAAAATCTTGATATTAGGGTCGTATTTCTTAGCCAGCTGTTTTACAGTTTCCCGGGTATCCCAGAAAAGCACCATAAAATCTACCTGTTCATGATACTTTTTTGCCAGTTTATTTAACGCAGGTATCTCACCTTCTGTTGACACTACCCATGAGGCATTGGTGATAAGGTAAACCGGCTTCTTAAATTCATCAAGGGAAACTAGCCCCCCTTCTACAGCCTTAACCTTGAAATTGTCCAGGCGACTGCCCTTGAGGCAATTATTCACCAGAGAGTCAAACAAAAATTCGGCCCTTTCGATATTTTGAAGTCTATAGGCCTTGTCTGCTTTTTCTTTGTACTTGGGGAGATAGTTAGAGATCGCCTGAGAAAAGGAAAGCTGTTGTTCCTGTCCATAGGCTGCTACTACAAAAAATAAGTTAATAAAAAGTAGTATTCTCAACATTGGCCGGGTGCGAAATTCCCGGCAAAACTATGAAATGACAGGCTTTACCTAAAAATTATTCGTTCAAGAACAGGAATAATTGTTGAACTGCACCGCACAATTTTTTAATAAATTGAAAAAGAAAAAAGTGAAGCCTTAGATCTTTTTCATCTGCTGCTTCATCATTTTGATCTGGTCGTCCAGCATTTTATGCTTATCCAGTTTTTTGGCTTCCTGTAGTAGCATTTGGGCCTCCCTTTTGCGGCGTTTGCTCATAGCAATCCCTGCAAGGTTAAGTTTGGCCATTGCTAAATCCTGATCCATAGAAAGGCCAAGTTTTATAGCTTTTTTGAAGTATTTTTCAGCTTTCGAAATATTGGTTTGAGATACCATTAACCCATGCAGGTACCAAAAATACCCCTGTTGCTTTTGAGTAAGGGCTTTTTCGGGATCTTTTATCTTATCAAGCCATTTTTTAGCTCCTTCAAAATCCTGTTTTCTTAGCTTCAGGAAAGCCAGCAGGATCATTTCATTCTTATAGTATAGAAAAACGAAAATACCAGCAAGGAGAAAAATAAAGATTCCATTTCCGATATTTCCCTCAATAAATTGCCATAAGGATACAATTACAAGAATTCCGGCAATAATTAATTTGTATATTTTATTGAACATGAGATATGTTTTTGACGGCCGCAAAGGTAAGAAAAACAATTCGAAATAATTTTAATTTTGGGTTTGTGAGAGTAAAAACTCTTTGTATATTTGCCCGCAGTTTTAGGGAGAGCTCCTGGGGCTGTTTATAAGCGATTTCAAAGAAGATTAAAGATATTTATCATGAAAAGAACGTTTCAACCATCAAAGAGGAAAAGAAAAAACAAGCACGGTTTCAGAGAACGTATGGCAAGTGTTAACGGGAGAAAAGTGTTGGCTCGAAGAAGAGCAAAAGGAAGAAAGAAGTTGTCGGTTTCCTCAGAAAATAGGCATAAGCACTAAATGATAATTAGCTTCTAAAAATAATAAGGTGTTACTTTTGTAAGTAACGCCTTTTTTTATACCCAATTGGTTCCTACTTTTATAATCATCTCATAAATTTTTCACATGCCAAAGAATAAAGATTTAAAGAGTATTTTAATAATAGGTTCAGGTCATATCATCATTGTCCAAGCCTGCGAATTCGATTATTCGGGGACACA
>JBAVJE010000378.1:0-2986 GCA_049687615.1 Salinimicrobium sp.
GCAGTAGGCCTCCAACTCCAAGTGCATCTGAAGTGATCCAATTTTGTCCTTTGCACATGAGCTTGAATTTTTCAAGCAGGACATCGAGTTCTTTATCCTCTTTAAAAATGACATTTTTGATGCTTAATGCACACAACAGGCCTTCCAATGGATCGTGCGCGCCTGTGCTGGCCACTAATGGCCGGTTGAGTTCGGTGTCCATTTTCCAGTACATGGAAAAAGCGCTGCCACTGCCGTAAACAAAATTCTTTGTGGCAACGAGCAGGTCTTTCGCCCAGACGGCATACTTTTTATCATTAGTTTCATGAAAAGCCTGCAACAAAGTAATGATCCACCTGCTTAAATAATGAAAATACTGGCCATCTCTTTCCCATTCCAGCTGAGAATTGTAAGATTCATCTTTTTGCCTTTCGGGAAGTGGTTTCCCTATTCTTAAACCGGCCATCGTTGGCCGCAGGCGTCCTTCTTCCTCATTTAATCTGCTTATCCAGCCCTTTCCGGAATCTTTGGGATGAAATTTTCCGAGGTGTTCATGCACCAGGTCAATGAGCTGCAGTGCCTGCTGCTTATAATTTTCGTTCTTTAATGAATGTGAAAGTCCGAAGAAAGCCTGAACGGCAAAAGCGTCTGTCCACAGGTAACGACTGGCGGGATCGCCACTGTGTCCCTGTAGACCGGTACGAACTGCGAAATCGTCCAGCAGCTGTTTTGCTTCATTTAGCTTAGATTCGTTTTCCATAACTGCCGCCTTTGTTTGCCCTTCCCGTCATCGGGACGAAACGCACCGGAAGTAAGGTTTTTTCTTCAAACTTATTTTGTGCCGTTTTCGTAAGGAGGATGAGTTGTTGATCTATTCGGCCAACCGGGGCTAGTATTCTTCCGCCAATCTTAAGTTGTTCCTTAAGCGGCTCAGGGATTTCCGCCGGGGCAGCAGTAAGGATAATGGCATCAAAAGGAGATTCCTCGGGCCAGCCCGCAAAACCATCGCCGTGACGGGTCGATATATTGTCGTAATCTGTTTTTTCAAGATTCTCCTTTGCCAGTTCTGCCAGCCAGCTTATGATCTCAATGCTGTACACGTGTGAAACCAGCCGGGAAAGTACAGCCGCATTATAACCGCAGCCGGTTCCGACTTCCAGCAGCTTGTCATTTTTAGAAAGGTAAAGTTGCTCGGCCATATAGGCCACGATGTACGGCTGACTTATAGTTTGATCCTTTCCTATTGGCAGCGGGCGATCTTCAAAAGCCAAATGCTGTTTATCTTCGGGTACAAAAAGCCGCCTGTCCACCTCCTTCATAGCTTCCAAAACAGCTGTGTCTGAGATATGACGTCTTTTGAGTTGTTGCTCGATCATTTCTTCCTGGCTGACCATATGCTTTCTTTTGATTCTTAGAAAGTTAAGAAAAAGAGAAGCTATATAGAAGGATCTTGAAATGTTTCTGTTCTAGAAAAAACTTGAACATGAAATCTTGAACGCTAATCTTTGAACCTTTTTATCGCAATACCAGTTTTTTGATGAGTTCGCGGCCCAGTTCTTCGTTTAGCATTTTAATGATCTTGTCTTTGCCGTAACTCAATTCTTCCCTGAGCACAGATGAGCTTAGCTGCACATGCAAAACCTCCCGCTCAAGTTTTATGGCTGTAGTATATTTTTCAATGGCGGGACCCATCTGGCTGTTCCAAACATTGCGCACATCCACCTTATCCAGGCCTTTTTGAAGCTTATTGTCGCTAACAAATTCTTGTAATGCTTCGCTAATGCTTATGTGGTCGTTATTTCTCCTGGCCATAATCGCTCGAGTAAGGGGTGAATCTTTTATAAGTGTAAATAATTCCTTTTTGGTTTAAAACCTTCAATTCATCTTCTTCGGAAGGGAGCATAGTTTCTTTCCATGAATTGAACGGAGTAGTATAGTACAAATTAACCGAGTCATTCTCAACTTTTATGGAGAAATTTTCTTTTGTTTCTGAAGTAAGGAACTTTCCGCCCAGCTGGGGTCTCACTTTTGCCCTGACTCCTTCTTTGCCGTCTACTTCTATATAATCCACCATTTCACTGAAGCGGAATTCCTTGGTGATGCCTTCAGGTAGTTCGGCGGTCTCGATCTGCCAGTAACCATTTAAATTTGCAACCTGCTCTTCGGGGGAAGGACTACAGCCGAAGAATATGGAGCTTAGGAGTATATAAAAAAACAGCTTTTTCATAAATTGAACATTTTGTAGGATTGTCCGGTTTCGGCAACGACTTTTTCGGTTCTGTCGGCATGGGTATCACTAATGAACAGCTGTCCCAACTCATCTGTCGCCACAAGATCAACAATATGCGCCACGCGGTTCTCATCCAGCTTGTCAAAAATGTCATCCAGCAAGAGAATAGGGGATACTTTACTGAGGCCTTTGATGAAATCGAACTGCGCCAGCTTCAAAGCAATTAGAAAAGATTTTTGCTGACCCTGAGAACCGAATTTCTTAATAGGGTGGCCCTCAATTTCAAAGCTAAGATCATCTTTATGAGTTCCTGCGCTTGTGTATTGCAGGGCCATATCCTTTTGAAGATTATTCTCCAGCAGCTGCTTCAGGCTCTGCTCGTCCAGCTGACTTTTATAATTCACCTCCACATTTTCCCGCTCATTACTAATGGTAGCATATCGTTTTTGAAATATTGGAATGAAGGTCTCAAGAAAAGCTTTCCTTTTTTGATGCAGTTGAGTTCCCATCTCCTGCAATTGTAAGTCATAGATTGAAAGAGTATCGCGATCAAAGGAATGATTGGCGGCAAAATACTTTAGCAGGGAATTTCTTTGTGCCAGGATTTTTCCGTAGTTGATCAAAGTATTGAGGTATCGACTATCGCTTTGGGAGATCACTCCGTCTATGAATTTGCGGCGGGTCTCGCTTCCCTCAATGATAAGGTCGCGGTCGGCCGGCGAAATGATGACGGTAGGAAGAAACCCAATGTGCTCACTAAACTTTTCATAAGGCTTA
>JBAVJE010000379.1:0-46162 GCA_049687615.1 Salinimicrobium sp.
TCTATATAGAGATGGGGGAAACCGCGAGAGCAGAGTCTATTAAAAACGACATTGTTTTCAATTATCCTAACTCCAGGTATGCTGCTATTTTGCAAAACCCCGAAAGTCTTCGGAAGGATGAGAATAACCCTACCGCGCTTTACGGGCAGCTTTATAAAAAATATCAGACGCAACGATATGGAGAAGTACTTGATGAGGCCGATCGATTAATCGCAGAATTTTCGGGAGATGAAATCGTCCCAAAACTTGAGTTGCTGAAGGCTATGGCTTCAGGAAGATTGAGAGGTTTTGAAAGCTATAAGGAAAATCTTAATTATGTGGCGCTAAATTACCCCCAATCAACTGAAGGAAAAAAGGCTCAGGAACTGTTGAAAGTGGCTTTACCCGGTATGGAAGCAAGCAGCTTCAAAAATGACACTTTAGGCACCTCTTTTAAACTCATCTTTCCTTTTAGTGCAGCTGCTTCCGAAGAATCAATCGCCCTTAGGGACAGTTTAGAGCTAATTATTGATGAGCTGGACTACACTTTTTTAAAAACTTCAATAGACGTTTATAACCCGCAACAACGATTTGTGGTGGTCCATGGATTTTCGTCTCCCGGAAGGGCACAAGGTTTTTCCGAATTACTATCTAAGAACAAGAAGTATAAGGTTGACAAAAAATCTTTTTATATTTCCGCAGAAAATTACAGGATAGCCCAGATCCATAAAAACATTACAACCTACTTAGAAACCCTAAATCAAGAACCCCCCCATGTTCTCACAACAAAAGAAGACCAAAGAAACAAATGAAGCCAGCAAGGAACAGAATAAGATTGCTCAAGGCACAAGGATCACAGGAAATATAGAAGCCAAAGGCGGCTTTCGGATAGATGGCTGCGTAGAAGGCTCCATAAAAACGCCCGGAAAAGTGGTTATAGGCAAAGATGGTTTTGTAAAAGGCGACCTTGAATGTGAGAATGCAGACATTGAGGGTAAATTTTTAGGAAATATTAAAATATCAGGTACGCTCTGCCTACGGAATAGCGCATTTATTGAAGGAGAGGCTATTGTTGGAAAATTGGCTATTGAACCCGGTGCCACTTTTAACGCTACCTGTACCATGAAAGGCGCGATAAAAGCTATAAATAATGAAAGAGGAGAAAAACGACAAGAAAAATCAGCTTAGAAACTGGGCTGTTTTTTCGGGAATTGCTTTCCAAATGGGAGCGACCATCTTTATTTGTGCCTGGATCGGAAAAAAACTGGATGAACGTTATCCCTCGGGCAAGAGCTGGTTTACTATGGGCTTTGTCCTCTTCGGTTTGTTAGTCTCTGTCTATGTGGTACTTAAACAGCTTAAACGCTTTAATAAGTAGCATTTATGCTCAAACACCAGCTTAGATTTTCTTTTTTGCTTCTTCTTTCTGCCGGCATAGCATATGTCGTACATACTTTCGTATACAGTCAAATCTCTTCACAGGACGCGACAGGCCTTATTAATTTTACCTACCAATTTAACGTAGGGATCACTTTTCTTTTTGGCAATACGATGATCATCGCCAGTGAAAAAATAAAGGATCAGTTAGGCTTTATTTTTTTAGTGAGTATTGCAGTAAAACTTGGAATTTTTGGTTTTCTGACAAAAACCTCCGAATTTGAAATAGGAAAATCAAATTTTTTGCATTTTTTCATACCTTACGTCGTTTGCGTGGTCATCGAAATCGTTTACGTAATCAAGATACTTAACGGGGATAACTTCAATGTTGACAGCTAATTAAGGTGATTTTGGCCATGAAAAACAAAAGAAAATTTAGGGGTTTTATATTTCGTTAAATTATGTACATTTGCACCCAAATTATAGGACTGAAATATCTGAAAATGCAAAAGGAAAACGTTGCAAATTTTTTTTTAGCCTGCCTTTTTATGTTTGTGTCACTTAGTACACAAGCAAATCCTTATCAGGAAAAAGGTCACGAAAAAGAGCCAGGAACAAAGGAAGCCCATGCCAAAACTGGGGAAGAGGCAAAGGTGGATACTTCTGAAGAAGTTCAGGAGTTTATTGACCATCACCTTAAAGATTCTCATTATTTTAACTTCTATGCAGACGCCGAAGCCGGGGAACACTATGGTTTTCCACTGCCGGTGATCCTTTGGGACGGCGGTTTTAGAGTGTTTTCTGCCGGGGAATTTCATCACGGCGAGGAACTGGCTGAGGTAGATGGCAACTATTACAAGCTCTACCATACGAAGATATATAAAACAGACTCTGAAGGAACCATAGAGTATGGCGAAAATGGCTATCCCTCTAATGAACGTCCATTAGATTTATCTATTACTAAAAATGTTGTGGCCATGATGCTTGTGGCTTTACTAATGTTTTTGATGTTTTCGGCGCTTGCCAAAAATTACAAGAAGCGTGATATCCCTTCAGGTTTTTCACGGGTCCTTGAGCCACTTGTGGTCTATGTGAGAGATGATATCGCTAAGCCTAATATCGGACCTAAGTATAAAAAATACATGAGTTTTTTGCTTACTGTATTTTTCTTCATCCTTATTTTGAACCTTACCGGTCTTACTCCTTTTGGAATAAATGTGACTGGAAATATTGCTGTCACCTTTGCTTTGGCAATGATCACCTTTATTATTGTTCAATTTAGTGGTAATAAACATTACTGGAAACATATTTTCTGGATGCCGGGTGTGCCAATTCCAATGAAAATAGTGCTAATGCCTATTGAAATCCTTGGAATGTTTACTAAGCCTTTTGCCTTAATGATACGTTTGTTTGCGAACATGACCGCCGGACACGTAGTTGTCATGAGTTTACTGGGCTTGATCTTCGTTTTTCAAAACTGGATAGCGGGGCCTGCATTTTTTGGGTTCACCCTTTTTATTTCGTTAATAGAATTACTGGTAGCTTTCCTTCAGGCTTATATTTTTACATTGCTTAGTGCACTGTATATAGGAATGGCAGTAGAAGAGCATGGCGATCATTCAGAGGATCACGGTGATGATCTTCCGATAGTCTAAAATTGTAAAGTAACATAAGAGTAAGTTTAATTTTAAATAGATAGTTATGGAAATCCCAGAAATGGTTGGAGCAGGTTTAATCGTGATCGGTGCAGGTATCGGTCTTGGTATGATTGGTGGACGCGCAATGGAAGCAATCGCCCGTCAACCTGAAGCAACCGGTAAAATCCAAACTGCGATGATTATTATCGCCGCTTTATTGGAAGGTATTGCATTTGCTGCTTTATTCGCAGTGTAATCATCAAACAGGAAAAATCTTGTAGCGGTTGGCTACAGGATTTTTCCTAATTTTAAAATTGAGCTAAGTACATCATATTAGTAATATTGGATTATGGATAAGTTAATTAATGATTTTTCTTTCGGGCTATTTTTCTGGCAGATCGCCATTCTTTTAGTGTTGATCATTTTATTAAAGAAATTTGCCTGGAGACCTATCCTGGATTCTTTGAATAACAGGGAAGAAGGAATTAAAGATGCCTTAGAGTCGGCAGAAATGGCGCGTAAGGAAATGCAAAATCTTAAGGCAGATAATGAAAACCTTCTTAAAGAGGCACGACTTGAACGTGACAGTATGATCAAGGAGGCTCGTGGGATCAAAGAAAAAATGATTAGTGAGGCCAAAGAAGAGGCCAGGGAAGAAGGAGAAAAAATGATTGTGCAAGCAAAAGCGACCATTCAAAATGAGAAGAATGCCGCTCTTGCAGATATAAAAAATCAAGTGGCCACCCTTTCTATGCAAATCGCTGAGAAAGTTGTACGCGAAAACCTCTCTTCACAAGTAAAACAAGAAAAGCTTGTTGAAGACATGCTTGATGATGTAACCCTAAATTAAGGAAATGAAGGGAAGCAGAGCAGCAGTACGTTATGCTAAGGCCGTTTTGGACCTGGCAAAAGAAAAAAGCGTTACCAAAGAGGTAAACGATGACATGGTTTTAATTACAGAGACCATGGATAGTAGTGGTGACCTTAGAACATTTCTTGGTAGCCCCGTGATCAAGGATGACATTAAGAAAAATGCTCTTCATGAGATTTTCAAAAATGTTAATGAAGTGACTTCAGGATTGTTTAGGATCCTTTTGGAGAACAACAGGATAGATATTCTTTTCCAGGTTGCTTCTAAATATAAAGACCAGTACAATGCCATGAATGGGGTGCAGGTCGCTAAGGTAACAACTGCATTTCCGTTGACACCGGCACTTGAAGCTAAAATTCAGCAAAAAGTAAAGCAGCTTACCGGTAATGAGGCCAAGATCCAAAACATTATTGATGGGAACATCATTGGGGGTTTTATCTTGAGAGTTGGAGACATTCAGTATAATGGAAGTGTGAAACACCAGCTCACCAGCCTTGGAAGGGAATTTAAAAACAATACATACGTTTCAAAAATTTAATTAAAACCGTTACGCTCCGGGCGTAGCTTTTTATTCTAAATATTATGGCAGAAATAAATCCGGCTGAAGTATCAGCGATATTAAAGAAACAACTTTCCGGATATGAAGCTAAGGCTTCTTTGGATGAAGTTGGAACTGTACTTAACATAGGTGATGGTATCGCTAACGTGTATGGTCTTTCTAACGCACAATACGGGGAGTTGGTTGAATTCGAAAACGGATTGGAAGGAATCGTTCTTAACCTTGAAGAAGACAATGTTGGGGTGGTTCTTTTAGGCCCTTTTAAAGAGGTAAAAGAAGGAGCAACCGTACGACGTACCCAACGTATTGCTTCTATTAATGTTGGTGAAGGAATTGTAGGCCGTGTGGTTAACACTCTTGGAGAGCCGATTGACGGAAAAGGACCAATTGAAGGAGAAACTTTCCAGATGCCATTGGAACGTAAAGCTCCCGGTGTAATCTACCGTCAGCCGGTAACCGAACCACTTCAAACAGGTATTAAGGCGATTGACGCTATGGTGCCTATTGGTCGAGGACAAAGGGAATTGGTGATTGGTGACCGTCAAACAGGTAAGACTGCGGTGGTTATCGATACTATTCTTAACCAGAAAGAATTCTATGATGCAGGGGAACCTGTTTATTGTATTTATGTTGCTATTGGGCAAAAAGCTTCTACCGTTGCGGGTATTGCTAAAACTCTTGAAGATAAAGGAGCTTTGGCTTATACTACTATTGTAGCAGCTAATGCGTCAGATCCTGCTCCTATGCAGGTATATGCTCCGTTTGCAGGTGCTGCTATCGGAGAATATTTCAGGGATACCGGTCGTCCTGCATTGATCGTTTATGATGATCTTTCAAAGCAGGCGGTTGCTTACCGTGAGGTTTCTTTGTTGCTTCGTCGTCCACCGGGACGTGAGGCTTACCCTGGAGACGTTTTCTTCCTTCACTCAAGATTGCTTGAGCGTGCTGCTAAAGTAATTGCTGATGATAGTATCGCGAAGGAGATGAACGATCTTCCAGATGTATTGAAAGACAAAGTAAAAGGTGGTGGATCCCTTACTGCACTTCCGCTTATTGAAACTCAGGCGGGAGACGTTTCTGCCTATATTCCAACCAACGTAATTTCGATTACCGACGGTCAGATTTTCCTTACTTCAGACTTGTTTAACTCTGGGGTTCGTCCTGCGATCAACGTTGGTATTTCGGTATCAAGGGTTGGTGGAGCAGCTCAGGTAAAGTCCATGAAAAAGGTTGCCGGTACTTTGAAACTTGACCAGGCACAGTTCCGTGAACTTGAAGCCTTCGCTAAATTTGGATCAGACCTTGACCCGGCAACTCTTAGTGTTATCGAAAAAGGTAAAAGGAACGTTGAGATCCTTAAACAGGCTCAAAATAACCCTTACCCTGTAGAAAAACAGATTGCAATCATATATGCAGGTTCTAAGAACTTGTTGAGAAATGTACCTGTAGATAAAATAAGAGAATTTGAGAGCGATTATCTTGAATATCTTGATGCCAAGCACAGAGATGTTCTTGATACTTTAAAAGCCGGTAAATTGACCGATGAAGCTATCGACACGCTTACAAATGCGGCGAAGGAAATTTCGGCAAAATACAAGGCATAAATGCCAGTGATGAGTTAAAAGCTTAGAGTTATGAGTAAACTGGAAGATAGTCCCATCAGGAATAAGAGCTTCCAGTTTGCTTGTGACATTGTCTTTTTTACTCGGGCACTAAAAAAAGCAGAATGAGTTTGAGCTGACTTCCCAGCTGTTGAAAAGCGGAACAAGCATTGGAGCCAATGTACGGGAAGCACAAAGGGGAGTGAGTACAAAGGATTTCAAAAATAAATTCGGTTTTGCTTAAAAGAAGCCGATGAAACCAAGTATTGGTTGGAGCTTATTGAAGCAACATCAGATGCCAATTATAAAATTTTGATTGATAAGTGTGAGGAGTTAATAAGAATTTTAGTTTCAATAATTAAAAATTCATAACTCATAACTCATAACTCATAATTATAAAAAATGGCCAATTTAAAAGAACTACGAAGTAGAATTATATCGGTTTCCTCAACCATGCAGATCACCAGTGCCATGAAAATGGTATCTGCTGCCAAGTTGAGCAAGGCGCAGGAAGCGATCACCGCCATGAGACCTTATGCCGAAAAGCTTTCTGAATTGTTGCAGAGCCTTAGTGCTACACTCGATAGTGATCAAAGCAGTAAGTATGCCGAGCAACGCGAGGTGAACAATGTCCTCATTGTGGCTATTTCTTCCAACCGTGGGCTTGCCGGTGCTTTCAACTCGAACATTGTAAAGACGGTGAAACGAATTACCGCCGAAAATTACAGCGGAAAGAATGTGGAGGTTATGGGCATAGGTAAAAAAGCTCATGATATTCTTCGCAAAACTTTTGATATCTATAAGAACGAGACTGAAATCTATGAAGACCTAAGCTTTGACAATGCTGCTGTAATTGCCGAAGATCTTATGAAACAGTTCGTGGACGGCAAGTATGATAAAATTGTTGTGGTGTATAATCAATTCAAGAATGCCGCCACTCAAATAGTCATGGAAGAGCAATTCTTGCCTATCTTACCTGTTGAGAGCGATGAAAATGTTGTTTTAGATTACATTTTTGAACCTTCAAAAGAAGAGATCGTCGAGGAACTAATTCCTAAATCCTTAAAAATGCAAATTTTCAAGGCCCTTAGAGATTCCTTCGCTTCTGAACATGGCGCGCGTATGACCGCTATGCACAAAGCGACCGATAATGCGACCGAACTTCGTGACGGCCTTAAGTTATCTTACAATAAAGCACGTCAGGCTTCTATTACCAATGAAATTCTTGAAATTGTTGGTGGCGCCGAAGCCCTGAATAAATAATGACCGTATTTTTTTTCAGGAATAACTTTCTGAAAATCAATTTCTTAAAACTCCACACCGCAAGGTGTGGAGTTTTCTTTTTACTATAGCATCTTGCTTGGTACTACTTTTGTTTATAGTTGTTATAATTAACGCAGCTTTTTATGAAAATCTTTCTCAAGTTTATTTCGGTGATGCTTATTCTCTTCGGTTTTACAAATTGTGCCAACGGCCGAAAGCTGCAGGAAGAATCCCCTGTAGATGTAAAACCTGCCTATTATACTACCTGGGATGCCGGTGTCAAAGGAGCAGGCTCCGGGATTAATTTCTTTATTCCCACTCAAGGTGATGATAAGATTGTACTGGATAGCGTTTACTTCCGCGGAAGAAAAGCTGCCCTGCAAAAAGAACCTTCTCAACCCGGATTGTACGTGGCGCAGTTCAGAATCCCTTCTTCCGAAGATAAACGTGATATTATCATGCATGTCGATCCTAAAAAGGAATACGGTAATCCTCCCCCTGTTATTCCTCAAGAAATGCCTTTTAAACTCGAAAAAGATGAGGCGGCTGTGAGATATATGGTGAATGGCAGGACGAAATACTTTAAACTAAAGGCGGTTGTGAAAAAGGAAGATGACAGCACAGAAATAAAAAAACCCGAAAACATTCGGCATTAGCCTAGCCTATAGTACATTTGTGAGAGAAATCAATATAAGTACTTTTGGCCCTCCTTCAAAAACTGTTTAAACAAACTTTTATTTATGGTATTGCCACAGTGGTTCCCAGGATGCTTTCTTTCCTGTTAATACCCCTGTATACTTATTATTTACCAACAGAGGGCTTTGGGGAAGTGGCCATTGTCTTTGCCTGGATAGCAGTCTTCAATGTGTTGTTGGCTTACGGAATGGAGACCAGCTTTTTTCGTTTTTTTCACCAGGAGAACTTTAAAAAAGATGTTGTAGCCACCTCTTCTATTTCCCTTGTTATCTCTACAGCGCTTTTTCTCATCCTGGGTTTTCTGCTAAAGGATGTTATTTCTCAAGCTACCGACATAGCTTCACAATATATTGTTTATGTTCTGCTCATTTTAGGTTTAGACGCGCTGGTTATTATTCCTTTCGCCTGGTTAAGGGCCACCGAAAGGCCAAAGGTCTTCGCTGCAATTAAAATTGGGAATGTGGCTGTGAATCTCGGCCTTAACCTGTTCTTCATTATTTACCTTCCAAAAATGGCAGCCAAAAATGCCATTTTTGGAGCTATATATAAACCCGATTTTGAAATTGCCTATATCTTCATTTCAAACCTAATCGCCAGCGGTCTCACTTTATTAATGATGCTTAAGTTCTATATAAGACTTTCTTATCGCTTCAATCCCGAGCTTTGGAAAAATATGATTAGTTATGGGGCGCCCATTCTTATCGCAGGAATAGGTTTTGTGGTCAATGAGGTATTTGATAAGATTCTTTTAGGCTGGTTGCTTCCCGAGGATATTGCAAAGTCTGAAGTGGGAGCCTATTCGGCCTGCTATCGTTTGGCGTTGTTCATGACACTCTTCGCTACGGCTTTTCGAATGGGGATCGAACCTTTCTTTTTTAGCCATTCTAAGGAGAAAAATTCGGTACAAACTTACGCCCAAATAACCAGGTATTTTGTCATTTTTGGCTCTGCCATTTTGGTGGTGGTGACGGTTTTTTCAGATCTTTTGAAGTTACTTTTAATTCAGGATTCCTCCTATTATGAGGCAATGACGGTGGTTCCAATGATTCTTATGGCTAATCTCTTCCTGGGAATCTATCACAATTTGTCGGTTTGGTATAAGGTAAGCGACCGCACGAGATTTGCAGCCTATATTTCCATTTTTGGTGCCGTGATTACTCTTGTTTTAAATTTCTGGCTCATCCCTTATTACAGTTACGTAGGTTCAGCTATCGCGACTATGGCGGCCTACGGTAGTATGATGTTGCTTTCTTTTTACTTCGGAAGAAAATATTATCCGGTGCCTTACGATCTTAAAAGAATTGGTAGCTACCTGCTGCTCGCAATAGTATTTTCGGTGGTGTACTTCTATGTTTTTAGAAATAATTATTACCTCGGAAGTATATTAATTCTTATCTTTTTTGCCCTTATTTATTACGCTGAAAAAGATCAGTTAAAACAACTTCTAAAGCAGGGATAAAATACGTGTTTCAGAAGCTAAAACGAAGAAAATGAACGTGAAAATAATCAACAGGTCGCAACATGTACTGCCCGCATACGAAACGGGTGCTTCCGCAGGAATGGACTTGAGAGCAAATCTTTCTGAAGCTGTTGCGCTCAAACCCCTGGAAAGAACGATCATCAAGACCGGACTCTTTATTGAGCTACCGTTGGGTTATGAGGCCCAGGTGAGACCAAGGAGCGGGCTGGCTGCCAAAAAAGGCATTACCGTGCTTAATTCTCCCGGCACCATTGACGCCGATTACCGTGGGGAGATAGGAGTGATCCTCGTTAACCTCTCCAACGAAGAATTTATTATTGAAAATGGAGAACGTGTGGCGCAGTTGGTCATTTCCCGTCACGAACATATCACCTGGAAAGAAGTTGATGTCCTCGAAGAAACAAGCCGTGGAGAAGGCGGTTTTGGGAGTACAGGTACAAAATGACAAAAGAACAAATCAGAATTATCAATTAATTAAGGCAGGGGAGTAACCGCTGCCCAATTCTCAAATTTAAAAGATGAAAATTATAGTTCCCATGGCGGGTCGCGGCTCGCGGCTTCGTCCACATACTTTAACAGTACCAAAACCTCTAATACCCATTGCAGGTAAACCTATTGTGCACCGGCTGGTCGAAGATATCGCCGGAGTCCTTGATGAAAAGATTGATGAGATCGCTTTTGTCATAGGCGAAGATTTTGGAGAAAAAGTGGAGCAAGATCTAAAAGACATTGCAAAAACTTTAGGGGCGAAAGGCACAATTTATTATCAGGATAAACCTCTTGGAACAGGACACGCTATTATGTGTGCTAAAGAATCTCTTGAAGGTCCCGCTGTGATTGCTTATGCCGATACACTTTTTAAAGCCGATTTTACGTTAGATAAGGAAGCAGATGGGGTGATATGGGTAAAACAGGTAGAAAACCCTTCTGCTTACGGGGTAGTGCAACTAAACGAGAAGCGGCAGATCATTGATCTTGTAGAGAAACCCGAAGATTTCGTATCAGACCTGGCGGTAATAGGGATCTACTATTTTAAAGATGTCTCTGTACTTAAAAATGAGCTGCAGGAGGTTCTTGATAAAAATATTATTAGGGGTGGAGAATACCAGATCAATGACGGGATTGAAGCCATGAAGCGAAAAGGGAAGATCTTCGTTCCCGGTAAAGTTGATGAATGGATGGACTGCGGGAACAAAAAAGTGACCGTGGAAACCAACACCAGGATGTTGCATTTTCTTCAACAGGATGGGGAGCAGTTGATAGCTTCAGACCTTGAACAGGAAAATTCACAAATCATTGAACCCTGTTTTATTGGTGAGAACGTGGTGCTCAAAAATGCCAAAATTGGACCTAATGTATCTATAGGCAATGGGTGTAAAATAACCAATTCCACTATCAAAGACAGTCTTATCCAGACTTTCGCCGAGGTGCAGAATGCCAACCTTAAGAACGCTATGATTGGGAACTTCGCCAAATTCGACGGGGAATTCACCGAAATTAGCATCGGGGATTATTCGGTGCTGGAATAAAAAAAAGAGAGCAAAAACAGGTATGAAAAAGCAGATTGGAATAGTGTTTTTATCGCTGGCTTTGCTCTCTCCTGTTGTTTTTTCTCAGGAAAAGGAAAAACCTGTCGCCCAAATGCAGGCCGAAGAACTGGGACAAAATACAGATGCTTTTCAGGAACACTTTTTTGAGGCCTTAAAGCAAAAGGCAATTGAAAATCATGAAAAGGCCATTGACGAACTCGTCAAGTGTCTGGCACTAGACACCCTTCCTGTAGTTTATTTAGAGCTGGGAAAAAACTACAATGCCCTCAAAAAGTATACACAGGCTGCTGTCTATCTTGAAAAGGCGCGAAAACAGGTGCCACGTCAAAAGGCTGTACTTGAAGAGCTGTACAACTCTTATTTCATGGCCCAAAATTTTCAAAAAGCGCTCCCGGTGGTTGAGGATCTTGGGAAGATTGACAATTCTTATTCTGTAGATCTTGCCAATATGCTCATGTTGAATGAAAAGTATGATGCAGCTTTGTCCCTTCTGGATTCGCTCGATAACGAGATGGGTACCAGTACTTACCGGGAGACCATAAGAAGACAGGTCTATGCCAGGACAAATAATGTGGGCGCACAAATTGAGGACCTGAAAAAGAATATAAGTGAAAATCCGGAGCAGGAGCAGGATTATCTCAACCTCATCTTCGTGTACAGTGAAAATGGGGAAGTAGACAAGGCTTTTGAGACAGCGAAGGAGCTGCTCAAGGTAAATCCCTCATCTGAACTGGTACATTTGGCCTTATATAAATTCTTCATTTCAGAAAATGAAGGCGAAGAAGCCGTGAATTCTATGAGCATTCTTCTGGGTAGTAGCCAAATCGATGAAGTCACAAAATACCAGGCGCTTAATGATTTTCTCCTGTATGTTACTGAATATCCCGAACTGGAAAAGGAGTTGGTGGTCCTGGTTGAAATTTTTTCTGAAAAAGAAAACAATACAAAAGTGTACGTGGAGCTCGGAAATTTTTTCCTCGACAAGGGCAAAAAAGATTCGGCTCTTAAGTACTTTTTAATAGCCCTGGACAATGAAAAAGGAGATTTTGGGTTGTATAGAAAGGTTATTGAACTGCAGCTGGAGAAAGAGAATTTTTCCGAAGTAGAAGAGATCACCTCAAATGCTCTTGAGAATTTCCCGTCTCAACCCTGGTTATACCTTGTCAACGCTATCGCACGTAATAGCCTGGGCGATTTTAAACAGGCAGAAGCAGCACTGCTTTCGGGACAGGATTTTCTTATTGATGATCCAAAATTGGAGGCTGAATTTTACCGCCAGTTTTCCCGGGCCTATGAAAATTTAAATTTGCCTCAAAAGGCAGCAGAGTATCAAAAAAAAGCGCAAGAAATAAATGCACAGCATGAATAAAAGTCCCCAGATCGTTCTACTTCTCCTTTCAATCCTTACGCTGGCCTCCTGCGGTCCTAAAAAAGCAAAAATGGGTACTGTTCCTCCCGAAGATGCAGCAGTGGCGGCAGTTGTACAGCAACACTATGAAAATGAAGCCGATTTTGAGACCCTTCAGGGAAAGTTGGCGGTACAGTATCAAAATGAGGACAGGAATCAAAGTGTTACTGTTACTTTTCGAATGAAAAAGAACGACACCATCTGGATGAGCGGTCAATTGCTTGGTATTCCCCTGGCAAAGGTGTTGATCACTCCCAACTCGGTACAGTTCTATGAAAAGATTACAAGAACCTATTTCGATGGTGATTTTAGATTGTTAAGCGAGGTGCTTGGAACCCCTTTGGATTTTCAGAAGGTACAAAACCTGTTGCTCGGTCAAACCATTTACGATCTGCGTAAAGAACGCTACAAGTTGACCGAATCGGTTAGAGGATATCAATTGAAACCCGTAGAGCAGGGATATTTACATAAACTTTTTCTGCTCGATGCCGGAAACTTTAAAGCACTGGCGCAGCAAATAGGCCAGGAGAGCGAGAATAGAAGCCTTACTATTACCTATCCTGAATATCAGGAAATTGATGGGCGTATTTTCCCCGGGGCCATTGAGATTCTCGCCAACGAAGGCGCCAACTATACGAAAATAGACATGAATTTTAGATCTCTCGATTTTAACCAGCCTGTATCTTTTCCTTTTTCAATACCTTCGGGCTACGAAGAAATTTCGGTAGAATGAGAAAAATGACATTTTCAAGACTTTTATTGTTTGGCCTTTCTTTGTTTTTCAGCCTTCAGCTAAGTGCACAAAGCGATAAGCGTGAAGAGCTGGAGCAGCGAAGACTGGAGTTACAACAGGAAATTAAAAGAATCAATAGTTTACGCAGCTCCAACCTGAAAAAGGAAAAATCAATTTTGACAGAAGTTGAAGACCTGGATCAACAAATTAGGACTACCGAAAACCTTATTCGGGTAACCAATCAACAGGCCAATTTATTAACAAGGGAGATCAATACCAACCAGAATAAAATTGGCCAACTACGCCAGGACCTTGAGAAACTTAAGGAGGATTATGCCAAAATGATCAGAAAATCCTATAAAAGTAAATCTCAGCAGAGCCGCATTATGTTTTTGCTTTCTTCCGAAAATTTTCTGCAGGCCTATAAAAGGCTCCAATACATGAAGCAATATGCTAATTACCGGCAGCAACAGGGAGAAGAGATCAAGGCTAAAACCGTACAGCTTCAAAAGCTCAATGAAGGTTTGGCCGAGCAAAAGAAGGCTAAGGAAAGCCTAATCGTTGAGAACAGGAAGACCCGGGCTCAACTGGCAGAAAACAAGAAGGAGCAGCAGGGGCTTATCGCCAGCGTAAGGAAGAAAGAAGGCCAGTTTGCAGCGCAGCTACGAAAAAAACAAAGCGAGGTTAATGCGATTGATAAAGCCATCGAAAAGATTATTGCAGATGCAATTGCAGCTAATAATAAAGGTACCGGTTCCAGTTCCCGGGAGGTGTTTGAATTGACCCCTGAAGCCAGAGAACTTGCCGCTAGTTTTGCCAGTAATAAAGGGAAACTACCCTGGCCGGTAAAGTCGGGTACCCTCTCCATGCACTTTGGAACACAACCCCACCCGGTGGTAAAATCTATCACCATCAATAGTAACGGGGTAAGGATAGACACCGAAAAAGATGGGAAGGCGAAAGCCATCTTCAGCGGAGTAGTGAGTGAAGTCCAGGCTGTAAAAGGCGCAAACAAGGCTGTAATGGTGCGCCATGGAGATTATATCTCCATCTACAATAACCTGGAAAAGATCTTTGTAAGAAAAGGGGATGAGGTTTCTATAGGGCAGGAATTGGGTGAGATAGCTACAAGTCCTACTTCAGGAAAAACCACGCTGCATTTCTTGCTATATCAAAACTCTACAAAACTCAACCCTGAGCATTGGATCTATAAAATGTAATTTTTAACTATTCTCGAAAAGGGCTTTTAGTTCGGTAGCTTCTCCCGGTTTCATTTTTCCGGCAAGGACCAAACTCAGTTGTTTCCTTCTCAATGCAGCGTCAAAACGATCTTTTTCGAGTTTCGTTTCGGGTTCAAGAGCCGGAATTCTTACCGGCGCTCCTGTTTCATCTACTGCTACAAAGGTGTAAATGGCTTCATTTGCTTTGCTCCTGTTGCCACTTTCCCGGTCTTCTACCCAAACATCAATGTAGATCTCCATGGAGGTCTTAAAAGCTCGTGATACGGCGGCTTCAACTGTTATTACACTTCCTAAAGGCACGGCTTTATTGAAAGCCACGTGATTCACCGAAGCGGTCACCACGATTCTCCGGCTGTGGCGCCTTGCGGCTATACTGGCTGCCCTGTCCATTCTTGCGAGTAGTTCCCCTCCAAAAAGGTTATTTAAGGGGTTTGTTTCACTCGGCAGGACCAGGTCGGTCATTATAGTTCGTGATTCTTCAGGAGTTCTGGCTTGCATAAATTTAATTTTGGGCAAAGGTAAGACGGTTTAACAGCTTTTGGCCGTTAACGCTATACTAAAATATTATTCCGGGAAAAGATATATCGATTAGTTAAGCTCCTGCACAAGAAGCCAGGCTCCGGGATTGGAGTTTCTTTTTACCCGGTTGAGTGCGTTGATCGCGTCTCTTCGGGTTTCATGGCTGCTGTACAGGACCTGATGCAATCCAAATTTGTTAGCCTCGATCTTGCGGGCCTTGTAGCCTTCGGCTTTTAATTGCTCAACCTTGGTATCTGCATTTTCTTCCAGTCTAAATGCGCCGGCAACAATGTGGTAATTTCCGGTTTGTTTTGAGACCTTCAGGGTTATGGCAGGCAGCGGATTGTCAATCACAAAAGTTGCCTGTTGAATCTGACTCTCGAGTTGAGTAGCAGCTTTTTGTTGTTCGACCAGGTTATGTTCACTTACCTGATTGCTATAAAAGTTCATTCCGGCAGCGCCGCTTAGGCCTAAAGCAAGAATGCCAACCGCTGCGTATTTTAGCCAGTTAGAAGAAGAACGCTTTTCCGGAGTAAAGGCAACCGCTGCTTTTTCTTCAAGGGAAACAGCCTGTTTCTTGTAAGTTTCACGAAGAATTTCAGAAGAAGTAAATGGAGCCAGTCCAAAAGCCTCCTTCATGTAGTTGGTTTGTGCAGCAGGTTCAAATTGCAATTTAGCTGCTTCGGTAAGCCTGAAAACACCAACATTTTCAAAATTCACAACCTTATTTTCTTCCAAAACATGCTCAAGATCCTGAACAAAACTGTGCAGTTTTTCAAGCGCCTCCTGGTAAGAAAGTTTCTCAACCTCCACAATATGATTGGCTAAAAGCCCGTCATTTTGAGTCAATTGCCTGTTAAAAGAAACCGATTTATTAGGAGGATAGAACTCGTTGGTGGACTGGTGAATTCGGGCTGAATGCTGTTGAGTGATAAATGCGCCAAAGCCGGGAAGAATCACACATTCATACCGGTACAAGAGATCGTGTATATAATTTGCTACTGCCATTGAAACAAATGTAGAATTTTTTTTTCTGTCAAAAAACAGGTGTTGGACATTTTATTAACAAATTTTTCTACTATTTTTCAGTCTTATTTTAGCTAATGAAACCATCTGATCTTCAATATGTTTTAGCGCTGCAGCATGTGCCGAATCTGGGCGATGCTTCGGCTAAAAAACTCATTCGCCATGCGGGCTCCGCTGAAGCTGTTTTCAAAGAAAAAAAAGCGGTTTTAATGAAAATTGATGGAGTAGGGGCTCATAAGCTTCAAGATCTTTTTGATGCCGAACATTTAAATGCTGCGGAAAAAGAACTTGAGTTCATTTTAAAAAATGAGATCAATTGCCACTTCTATAAAGATGAAGATTATCCAGAAAAACTGAAACATTGTGCCGATGGTCCTATCCTGCTTTTCTCACGGGGAAATATCAACCTAAAGCATAAAAAGATCATCAGTATTGTCGGCACCAGGAGGGCTTCTATTTATGGTACGCAGTTTTGTGAACAGTTGATAGCCGAACTCGCTCCTCTTAATCCTGTGATTATTTCGGGCTTTGCCTATGGAATTGATATTGCTGCACAAAAAGCCGCTCTCGATCATGGTTTGCAAACGATTGGCTGCCTGGCCCACGGTCTCAACCAAATTTATCCACAAGCGCACCAAAAGTACGCGAAGAAGGTGGAGGAAAATGGTGGTTTCTTTACAGATTTTTGGAGCACAGATGTTTTTGACCGGAATAATTTCCTAAAAAGAAATCGCATTATTGCAGGCCTTAGCGAAGCTACGGTGGTAGTGGAAAGTGCCGAAAAAGGAGGCTCTCTGGTCACGGCAGATATTGCAAACTCTTATAACCGCGAGGTTTTCGCAGTTCCGGGAAGACCATCAGATTTGCAAAGCAAAGGGTGTAATATGCTTATTAAATCACAGCAGGCACATGTACTTACCTCGGCTGCCGATCTTGTTTATATGCTCAACTGGCAGGTGGAGGAGAAAGTAAAATATGTTCAAAAACAGCTGTTTGTTGAGTTAGAAGACGAGGAGCAATTAGTTTACGGGTTTCTGAAAGAAAATGGAAAGGAACAACTCGACCTCATCGCCCTCAATTGTAAAATTCCAACTTTCAAGGCCGCAACACTTCTGCTCAACATGGAGCTAAAAGGTGTCATACGGCCTTTGCCTGGGAAATTGTTTGAAGCGGTCTAGTAACCCAGTTTCTCCCTAACTCTTTGGAGAACCACATCGGCTGTTTTTCTGGCCTTTTCGGCACCAACCGCAAGTGCGGCTTCGATCTCCTTGGGGTTTTCCATATAATAATGGTACTTCTCCCTTTCTTCCCGAAACCTGGTAGTGAGCAATTCATAAAGCGCCTGTTTAGCATGCCCGTAACCGTAATTTCCTCCTTCGTAGTTATTTCTCATTTCGGCAACCTGTTCTTTTGATGCCAATAGTTTGAAAATATTGAAGACATTACAGGTTTCGGGATCTTTTGGCTCTTCTAAAGGAGTGCTGTCGGTTTGAATTGCCATAATTTGCTTTCGCAGCTTCTTATCGGGCAGAAAAATATTGATAATATTGCCTTTTGACTTGCTCATTTTTGCTCCGTCGGTTCCCGGAACGTACATGGTTTCTTCGGCAACCTTTGAATCGGGCAGCACGAAAGTTTCTCCCATCTTACTGTGAAAACGAGAAGCGACGTCACGCGTGATCTCCAGGTGTTGAAGCTGATCTTTACCTACCGGAACAATTTCGGCATCATAAAGCAGAATATCTGCCGCCATGAGCATCGGGTATTCAAAAAGTCCCGCGTTAACATCCTCAAGACGATCTGATTTATCTTTAAAAGAGTGGGCGAGGGTGAGCCGCTGAAATGGAAAAAAACAGCTTAAGTACCATGAAAGCTCAGTCACCTGTGGAATATCACTTTGCCTGTAAAAAACAGATTTTTCAATGTCCAGCCCAAATGCAAGCCAGGTCGCAGCGGTAGAAAGGGTATTCTCCTTCATAATAGCTGCATCCTTGATCTGTGTCAATGTGTGCAAATTGGCGATAAAGAGAAAAGAATCATTTTTAGGGTCATTGGCCATTTCTACGGCTGGGATGATCGCGCCTAAAATGTTCCCCAAATGTGGTGTTCCTGTGCTTTGAATTCCTGTGAGTATTCTGGACATGGGCTTTTTCTGATTTTTGCACAAAGGTATCTATTTTAGAGAATTCCTTCAATCCAATTTCCTATTTTTGGTTTCGTATGCGAATCTTCCGGTACTTCCTAATCATGTTGTGGCGAATTTGGTTTTATATCCTAATGGCCGTGCCCATCATTTTATTTTTGCCACTTTTGCTGGTTTTCACCTCGCGCACAAAGTTTTACCCATACTTCTTTATTATTGCCCGCCTGTGGGCTTCTTTTATTCTTTTTGGAATGGGTTTTTACCCTAAGGTCAAAAGGGAGCAGAAACTGGAAAAAGGCAAAAGTTATATGTTGGTGGGCAATCACACCTCTATGATTGACATCATGCTCTTGCTGGTTATGATGCGGGAACCCTTTGTATTTGTCGGCAAGAAAGAACTGGTGAAAATTCCCCTTTTTGGGTACTTTTATAAACGTACCTGTATCCTTGTTGATCGCGGAAATCAAAAAAGTAGAAAAGAAGTTTTTGAACGGGCACAAAGGCGACTACAGGCCGGTACAAGTATTTGTATTTTCCCTGAAGGCGGCGTGCCTGAGGACCTGTCTATAGTACTCGATAGCTTTAAGGATGGGGCCTTCCGGTTGGCGATTGACCACCAGATCCCCATTGTGCCAATTGTTTTTTATGACAGCAAGAAGCGTTTCCCATATGTTTTTTTTAAGGGTAAACCGGGAAAGTTGCGTGTGAAAATCAAAAAATTCCTATACACCAGGGGCAAAACGCAAAACGAAAGAATAGCCTTGCGGGAACAAACGAGGGAGCTTATCCTGGAAGAGCTAAAAAAAGGACATTTTTAGAACTTAAAGCTAAAGCCTGAATAAATTCCGAGGTAGTAAGGTTGCGTGTCAGATGAAACCGAATTGAAGGTATTAAGTTGATACTTGATCATTGGCTCAAAATTCAGCTTGAATTTATCAGTCAGGTTGTAGTCAAGACCTAATCCAATATTCGTACTAAAACTTATCTGGTTGAGGTTATTTGCTTTTCCGGTAGCGGTCGAATTTCCGTTGTCAACATAAATGTGGTTCTGGTCTAAGAACAAAGTACTTGCGCCCCCAATGACGTTGAGTTCAAAACGATTATTGATAAGGTTATACTCCAACTCCACCGGTACTTCGATAAAGCCTATTTCCTGGTTCAAACTTCCCGGCCTCAGGCTGTTTGCAGAAGCTCGGTTAGCCGACATTTCCATTGCCTGTTTTTCGTTGGAAAGCTTGGCAGTTTGTGTGATATCGATATTTTCTGAAACCGCTTTCGCATCCATTCCCGACAAGGCCACCGGCCCTATGATCGCAGAATAGGAGATGCCATTAGTGTTGTAACTCATATTCACCTTGCTCACACCAGAGCGAATTTTGAGTTTATCTGAAATGGCATACGCGATGTTAATCCCGTATGAAAAGGTGATCTCACTTTCGCTGTTATTGCTGTTGAATTTTGGATCTAAAAAGTTGCCTTTTCCAAAGTTCCCGTAGTAGATGGGGGCGGCATGGGTGGTAACTTCAAAGTTTTTACGGTCATCTACGGCGACAGCCAGATCATTCTCCTGTTTGGCTAACTCGTCAAAAAGGGATTTTTTAGGAAGGTTCCGGTTTGTCTTTAGCTCCTTGTTTGCAGTTTCACGGGTTACCAAATCTTGATTTTCTGAAGCGATACTTTCTTCTGAAGCAATAATATTAGCTGAAGTTAATTCGGAAGAATTGCTCAGGGAGCGTTTACGATCTTTGTTGGGCTTAGAAGCTATAACCGATTTTTCATTTTGACTTTCGACTTCTTCCGAAGCAATTGCAGAGGGAGATATGGTGTCAAAAATGTCATTTTTGAGACTTTTTTCTACATCCTGCTCAACTAGCTGTGAGTTAGATTGTACGGGGAGAAGCCATTGCCCAATGAGTAAAATGAGTGTTAGAATTGCCGCGATACTCGCTATTCTTGACCAGAAAGGCGTGATTACGGGGTTCCTTTTCCTGTCTTCCTTAAGCTTTGCAGATATAGACTTCCAGACTTCTTCCCTTGGAGCAGCTTCAAAATCTTTAAATTTCTCCTGGTATATTCTGTCTATGTACTTCTTCTCTCTCATTTTACATTGACCGGGCGGCAGATTTGAACAGGCTGGTTTCTATTTTTTCCTTGAGGATCACTCGCGCTCTTGCCAGGTTTGATTTTGAAGTTCCTGTGGATATGTTCATGATCTCTGCAATCTCTTTATGTGAAAAACCGTCCAGCACATACAGGTTAAAAACCTGGCGGTATCTTTCGGGTAACTCCTGAATGATCTTCAGGAGAAAGTCTACAGGCACCGCATCATCATCTATCTCCAGCTCTGGCTCCCTAAGATGTTCTTCTCTTATTATTTCAAAAACTGTTTGCTTTCGGTACTTTTGAAGGGCAACATTGATTGTTAGTCGTTTCATCCAACCTTCAAATGAACCTTTATCCTTATACTGAGCGATCTTTTTAAAGATCATCAAAAATGCATCCTGCAGGTTATCCTCTGCCTGTTGGTAACTCGCAGAATATTTTAAACAAACCGGGAAAAGTTTATGGGCATACAGCCTGTAAAGCATTTCCTGTGCTTTGATATCCTGCTTTTTACACCTTTGGATGAGTTGTTTGATGCTCAATAAATTTATATTAGCTACTGTTCGACACTACGGGGACCTTAATAGTAAGGAATTGATCTTCTCCCTGTTGACTCCGGCCCTGCCAAAACTTAAATATATAAAATTCCACTGGTTCTGGTATAAATTCAAAACTTGTTGATGCTGTTAAATCTTCACTTTCACATTCACTGTCTTTCTTGTAAGTTGTTATAACTCCATAATACAGGGTATCCTTGAGATCTTCAAATTCAATCCCTGAGAAGGAATGGCAGCGGGTAGGGCGATCATAGGTAAGCCTTATAAAAATTTTTTCTCCCGCGGTGAGTTGTGCGGGGAGATTAGTGGATAGTATAGAAACCTTTTCATATGCCACAGGCTCTTCGAAGGGTTCATCGTCTGCGCTACAGCCCGAAAAAAGGACAAAGAGCAGGGAAAACAGGAAAAAATAATTTTTGGCCATTAGAAACAGGTAGAATGAGGTCGTTTCTTATGAGATGCAAAAAGAATGAAATGGTTGCGCTGTAAAATAAAAAAATCCCGAAAATTTCGGGATTTTAATTCTTATTGAGCTTTTGCTACTTTGATCGCGTCTTTAATTTTGGTTTCGAGCTCATCCATTAAATCAGGATTGTCTTTTAGCAGCGTTTTAACCGCATCACGTCCCTGTCCCAGTTTTGTGTCTTCATAGCTAAACCAGGAACCACTTTTTTTGATGATCTCGTAATCCACACCTATGTCAATGATTTCTCCTACTTTGGAAACCCCTTCTCCATACATGATGTCAAACTCTGCAGTCTTAAATGGTGGCGCCACCTTGTTTTTAACAACTTTTACGCGGGTTTTATTTCCCTGCACTTCACTGTTGCTGTCTTTGATCTGGGTAGATCTCCTAATGTCGAGCCTTACAGAAGCATAGAACTTCAAAGCATTACCACCAGTAGTGGTTTCAGGATTTCCAAACATCACCCCAATTTTTTCCCTCAGCTGGTTGATGAAGATCACCGTACAATGAGTTTTGCTAATCGAAGCTGTTAACTTTCGAAGCGCCTGTGACATAAGACGGGCATGTAATCCCATTTTTGAATCCCCCATTTCGCCTTCTATCTCGCTTTTTGGAGTAAGTGCCGCAACCGAGTCAATCACCACAATGTCAATGGCTCCAGACCTAATCAAATTATCGGCGATCTCAAGGGCCTGTTCCCCGTTGTCGGGCTGAGAAATGATCAGGTTTTCAAGATCTATCCCCAGTTTCTCTGCGTAAAATCGGTCAAAAGCATGTTCGGCATCTATAAAAGCGGCTATTCCACCTGCTTTTTGTGCTTCGGCAATCGCATGTAAAGTAAGGGTGGTTTTTCCTGAAGATTCAGGACCGTATATTTCAACAACTCTTCCTCTTGGATAACCGCCCACACCCAGCGCAAGATCCAATCCCAGCGAACCGCTGGAAATGGCTTCCACGTCTACTACGCTTTGGTCGCTCATCTTCATGACCGTACCTTTTCCGTAGGTCTTATCCATCTTATCAAGAGTGAGTTTGAGGGCTTTTAATTTTGCTTCTTTTTCTTTCTCGTTGCTCATTATTTCAACTTCTAATTATATGATATTGCTGCTAAAATACTATAAGTTTTTAGATGTGCACAAAATTAGTACGCAACCTTTTTTGCTTTTGTGCATCTATAAGGTAAAGCAACACATTACTACATGAAATTTTTAAAAAGAAATATTATTTTAAGTATTTCCGGTAGTCCTGCGGTGGTTACACTAAGCTGCAGCTGTCGGGTGGACGGTGGCTAAGGTTATTATATTTTAAACGAAGAATTAAAATATTAATAACGAATTAGCCGTTCGAAAAAAAATGCCTCGATAAACCTCGAGGCATTTTTTCATTTAAACCTGTATCTTTGCGCAAAATTCTTTAACCTTAAACCATTCGTATAGCATGCAACTGTACAATAAGTTAAGCGCTAAAGAAAGAGCAGCCCTTCTTGAAGAAGCCGGTGATGACCGGTTGACGCTGTCTTTCTATCAATACGCCAAAATAGGAAACCCACAACTTTTTAGAAATCACTTATTTGTTGCCTGGGATGAAATGGAAGTACTTGGTCGCATTTATATTGCCCACGAAGGGATCAATGCCCAACTTTCGGTTCCTGCCAGAAATTTTACCATTTTTAAGGAATTTCTTGACGGAATCTTTTTCCTGGAGAATGTACGTTTGAACATAGCTATCGAACATGATCTAAAATCTTTCCTTAAGCTCAAAGTCAAGGTGAGAGATAAGATTCTTGCCGATGGTCTTAATGATGCCACTTTTGATGTGACCAATAAGGGTGTGCACGTTGACGCCAAAATGTTCAATAACCTCCTGGATGACCCTAACACTGTACTGGTTGATATGCGCAATCATTACGAGAGTGAGATTGGACATTTTAAAGGGGCCATGACGCCAGATGTCGATACCTTTAGGGATAGTCTTTCTATCATTGAGGAGGACATCAAAGATTACAAAGAGGATAAGAATCTTGTGATGTACTGCACCGGCGGAATTCGTTGTGAAAAAGCCAGCGCCTATTATAAGCACAAAGGCTTTAAAAAAGTTTACCAGCTGGAAGGGGGAATCATTGAATACGCGAGACAGGTTCAAAATCTCAACCTGGAAAATAAATTTTTGGGTAAGAATTTCGTTTTTGACCACCGAAGGGGAGAACGCATTAGCCATGATATTGTCTCAAATTGTCATCAATGTGGAAACCCTTGTGATATTCACGTAAATTGTGCTAACGAAGCCTGTCACCTGCTGTTCATCCAATGTGAAGAATGTGCGGCAAAAATGGAAAACTGCTGTTCAGAAAATTGTAAAGAAATCGCTGCACTGCCATATGAGGAGCAAAAAGCTTTGCGAAAAGGCAAAGGAAACTCAAACAAGATCTTCAAAAAAGGTCGTTCTGAGGTGCTTACTTATAAGCAGTGATAATTTATTCTGAACAAGGCGTTCCATAAATATTGGTATATTTACCTCAATAGTTTTTTTAATTTTCAATCCGAAGCTTACGAGCAGCTTCAGGATTTCAACATATAGATTATGGGATGTAGTAGTTGTGCGACCGGTACCGAAGGTCAGCCAAAAGGATGTAAGAATAATGGGACCTGCGGGGTCGATGGCTGTAATAAGCTGGCGGTATTCGACTGGTTATCAAATATGAGCCTTCCGCAGGGAATGGAGCCTTATAATTTTGTAGAAGTGCGTTTCAAAAACGGGCGCAAACACTTTTTCAAAAACACCGAGAATTTAAGTTTATCCATTGGAGATGTGGTAGCCACCGAGGCAGCACCGGGACATGACGTAGGAGTAGTTGCCCTAACGGGAGAACTCGTGCGTGTGCAGATGAAGAAGAAAAAAATAAAACCCGATAGCAGTGAGGTCATGAAAGTTTATCGCAAGGCTTCTCAACGGGATATAGATATATGGCAGGAAGCAAGGGAACGGGAGGAAAAAATGAAACCTCGGGCCCGGGAGATCGCGATTAGACTGCAGCTTCAAATGAAGATCAGCGATATCGAATTTCAAGGAGATGCTTCAAAAGCCACTTTTTATTATACTGCCGAAGAAAGGGTAGATTTTAGACAATTGATTAAAGAATTCGCGAGGGAATTTAATACGCGCATTGAAATGAGGCAGATAGGCTTCAGGCAGGAAGCTTCACGTTTGGGCGGAATTGGCTCCTGCGGAAGGGAACTTTGCTGCTCTACCTGGCTAACAGACTTTCGAAGCGTAAATACTTCCGCAGCAAGATACCAGCAGCTCTCACTTAACCCGCAGAAGCTGGCCGGTCAATGTGGAAAGTTGAAATGTTGCCTCAACTACGAGCTGGACACTTATCTTGATGCTTTAACAGATTTCCCAAAGACAGAGGTAAAGCTGCACACCAAAAAAGGAACTGCAGTATGTCAAAAAATTGACATTTTCAAGGGCTTATTGTGGTATGCCTATGAAGGTGACTGGAGCAACTGGCATACCCTTACAGTAGAACAGGCCAATAAGATCATTACGTCAAATTCTAAAAAAGAGCCGGTAAACAGCCTTGAAGAATTTGCGGTGCAAATGGAACTGGAATCAAAACCTGATTTCAATAACGTGGTTGGTCAGGATAGCCTTACCCGTTTTGATAATAAAGGATCTGGCAAGAAAAAGAGAAAGAACAAACGCAAAAAGAGAAAACCTCAAAAGAATGGGTAAAAAAGCCCTTTTTTGCACCTTCTTATGCCTGGTCTCCCTTATGTCATGTGACAAGAGCAGGGTGTATGATAATTATAAAAGTCTGCCTAACGAATGGGCCCGGGATTCTGTCGTGACCTTTAAAATGCAGGCGCCGGATACTATAAATCCATATAATCTGTTTATTAATCTACGTAACAATTCAGATTATAAGTACAGTAACCTTTATTTAATCACCGAAATCAATTTTCCCAACGGCAAAGTGATCAGCGATACGCTACAGTACGAGATGGCCAAACCTTCGGGAGAATGGCTGGGGACAGGCTTTGGTGAAGTGAAAGAAAACAAACTCTGGTACAAGGAAAATTTCCACTTTTCTGAAGCAGGAGAATACGCGATCACCCTTCAGCAGGCAATGCGAAAGAGAGATAGTGTGTCGGGAATTAAAAACCTTGAGGGTATTACAGAAGTTGGTTTTAGAATTGAAAAACCTGAAAAAAATTAAGATAGCCCATGGCTAAGACATCTGAAAAAAGAAAAAAAGAGGCGGAAAAAAGAAGGAAATACAGCCGGTACAAAACCTGGTTCTGGAGCCTTTTTGCAATAGGAATTTCTGCAATAATGCTGTTATTCCTTTTGGCAGGCTGGGGTCTATTTGGTCCCATGCCCACTTTTGAAGAACTTGAAAATCCTGAAACCAACCTGGCTACCGAGATTTTTTCTTCAGATGGGGAGACCTTAGGAAAATACTATAATGAAAACCGGACTCCTGTTAAATATGACGATCTGCCCGAGAACCTGGTGCAGGCTCTTGTAGCTACAGAGGATGAGCGGTATTATGAACATTCGGGAATCGACGCTCGCGGGACGTTGCGCGCTGCAGTTTACCTTGGAAAAAGAGGAGGTGCAAGTACTATTACTCAACAGCTCGCAAAATTGCTTTTTACCGAAGATGTTTCCCGTAATCCGTTGGCGAGAGGGGTTCAAAAGGTGAAAGAATGGATCATTGCCACCAGACTGGAGCGACAGTACACCAAAGAAGAGATCATCACCATGTATCTCAATAAGTATGATTTTCTTTACCAGGCCGTTGGAGTACGATCTGCCGCCAAGATCTATTTTGACAAGGAGCCTAAGGAGCTCCGGTTAGAGGAAGCAGCCGTGCTGGTAGCCATGCTTAAAAATCCCATTTTATACAATCCTAACAAGGAGAAATTCAAGGATAATGCGCTTGCCCGTCGTAATGTGGTTCTTAGCCAAATGGAGGTGAATGGTTATATTACCGAAGCTAAAAAGGACTCGCTGCAGCAGCTTCCTTTAAAAATAAAATTCTCGCCGCAGGGACATGATGAAGGAATAGCTACTTATTTTAGAGCTTATCTTCAGGGATTCCTTCAGGACTGGATCAAGAAAAATCCGAAACCTGACGGGACTAGCTATAACATTTACCGCGACGGTTTAAAAGTCTACACCAGCATTGATTCCCGCATGCAGGAATATGCCGAAGAAGCTGTGGCAAAACATATTGCCAACCTTCAGAAGGAATTTGACAGGCAAAACAGGAACAACAAAACAGCTCCTTTTAGGGATATTGATCAGGGAGAAGTGGACAAGCTTATTAAAAATGCCATGCGCCGCAGCGAACGCTGGCGCATATTAAAAAATCAGGGTAAATCTGACGAAGAGATCGTCAACTCCTTCGGAAAGAAAACCGAAATGGAAGTCTTTTCCTGGAAAGGTCTCAAAGATACTTTGATGACTCCGCGGGACTCTATCATCTATTATAAGTCTTTCCTGCAGTCGGGAATGATGTCTATGACTCCGCAAACGGGAGAAGTAAAAGCCTGGGTTGGCGGAATTGACTTTAAGCACTTCAAATATGATCACGTAAAGCAGGGAAAAAGACAGGTGGGCTCCACATTTAAACCTTACGTTTACGCAACTGCCATCGATCAGTTGCATCTTTCCCCTTGTGATACGCTTCCGAAGAGCTTGTACACTATTGAAGCAGGTAAACATGGCAACCAGAAAGACTGGACGCCAAAAAATAGCGGCAGCGGTGATGACGTCTATTCAGGAATGGTTACCCTAAAAGAAGGCCTAGCAGAATCTATTAACACGGTAACAGCCAGGTTGATTGACCGGGTAGGACCAGAACCGGTAATAGATCTGGTTGGTAAACTGGGAGTAGATACAAAAAATATTCCTTCAGTGCCTTCTATCGCTTTGGGTACAGCAGATTTGAGTGTGTTTGAGATGGTTTCGGCTTACAGTGCCTTTGTAAACGAAGGAGTTTATGTGACACCGGTGATCGTTACAAGAATTGAAGATAAGAATGGGACTATATTGTATCAACACGTCCCCGAGACACGAGACGTTTTGAGCAAAGAAGCCGCTTATGTTACGGTCAATCTCATGGAAGGGGTAACCCGATTTGGATCTGGCCAGAGATTACGAGGCACATGGGCAAAAGGATCAGATCTTTATGAGCGTGCGGTAACAGGCTATCCATACAATTTTGAAAACCCTATTGCAGGAAAAACCGGAACTACGCAAAACCAAAGTGACGGCTGGTTTATGGGGATGGTGCCAAACCTTGTAACCGGAGTATGGGTGGGAGCAGATGACCGTGCAGTTCACTTCCCTGGGATTGCCTACGGTCAGGGTGCTACTATGGCATTGCCTATTTGGGGAATGTACATGAAAAAAGTATATGCCGATAAGGAACTGGAGGTCTCAAAAGGTGATTTTGAGAAGCCTGAAAAATTAACTATCGCCATTAACTGTGATACCTACGGAAAAAACGGAGAAGAAGAAGGCGAAGCCCTGCCGGATGAGCTTGATTTCTAAAAATTAGCTGTTTTATTGCTAATTTCGCAACAGTACTTTTAAAACCATTGTGACAGGGACTTTATTTTCGTATTTTTCGGAATAAAACAACTAACAATGATCAAGAAAACTGTAGGGAGTGTCTCTGAAGCTCTTGAAGGCGTACACAACGGCATGACCTTCATGCTGGGCGGCTTCGGACTTTGCGGGATACCCGAAAATGCGATTTCTGAATTGGTTCGTCTTAACCTCAAGAATCTTACCTGTATTTCTAATAATGCCGGGGTCGACGACTTTGGTCTTGGCCTTTTACTTCAAAAGAAACAGATCGATAAAATGATTTCCTCCTACGTGGGGGAGAACGCCGAATTTGAGCGTCAAATGCTTAGCGGTGAGCTGGAAGTTGAACTTACACCCCAGGGAACTTTGGCAGCCAAATGCCAGGCTGCCCAGCAGGGATTTCCGGCTATCTATACCCCGGCAGGATTTGGTACCGAGGTTGCCGAAGGTAAAGAGACCCGGGAATTTGACGGTAAAATGTATGTGCTTGAAGAAGCATATAAAGCAGATTTCGCCTTTGTGAAAGCATGGAAAGGAGATGAAGCCGGAAACCTCATTTTTAAAGGAACAGCCCGTAACTTCAATCCTTTAATGTGTGGTGCAGCCACAACTACAGTGGTTGAGGTGGAAGAGCTTGTAAAGCCGGGAGAACTTGATCCTAACCAGATCCACATTCCGGGAATTTTCGTTCAGCGTATCTTCCAGGGAAAGAACTACGAGAAACGAATTGAACAAAGAACTGTAAGACAAAAATAGTAGGACATGCTTGATAAAAATGGAATTGCGAAACGAATCGCTAAAGAAGTAAAAGATGGCTACTATGTAAATTTGGGGATTGGAATACCCACTCTAGTGGCCAACTTTGTAAGGGACGATATTCAGGTTGAGTTTCAAAGTGAGAACGGGATTTTAGGCATGGGACCATTTCCTTTTGTAGGCGAAGAAGATGCCGATTTAATCAACGCCGGGAAGCAAACTATCACTGCTTTACCCGGAGCCAGCTTTTTTGACTCAGCTATGAGCTTCGGAATGATTCGCGGACAACACGTAGATCTAACTATCCTTGGAGCAATGGAGGTTGCCGAGAATGGAGATATTGCCAATTGGAAAATACCGGGGAAAATGGTGAAAGGTATGGGCGGTGCCATGGATCTTGTGGCCAGCGCTGAGAATATTATCGTAGCCATGATGCACACTAATCGTGCGGGCGAGTCAAAACTTTTAAAAAGATGCACTTTGCCTCTTACCGGAGTTGGCTGTGTAACCAAAATCGTAACAAACCTGGCCGTATTTGAAATAACCGATAAAGGTTTTAAGTTGCTCGAAAGAGCTCCGGGAGTGACCGTAGAGGAGATAAGAAAAGCCACCGAAGGAACCCTTATCGTTGAAGGGGAAATTCCCGAAATGAAGCTGTAAAAATAAGGCTCTTCAAAAATGCCATTTTTGAGAGCCTTATTTTAGTCCTTTAAGTATTCCGGAACTTGTAAGATTTTAGAAATCTTCAAGGTGGTAATAAGGAAAAAGTCCCTATTCCAAAATTGAAGTTGAATGTTCTTCAAGATTTATTAAGAAATCAATCGCGTCGTTCAATGGTACGATTTTCCCTCTTGAATTCACCTGATTAAAATAGTCATGCCAATGGGCTTCTTCAATGCCCTTTTCAAATTTTTTGACCATCTCTAAATCGGGGATCTTCCAAACCGCCATATAGCGATATGAGCTTCTGTAAGGAGTATGTTCATCATTAAGTCCCCACCCGAGGTTCTCAAGCCCCGCAGATTCCATATCCTTGATAGCGTCTTTTACTTTATTCATATAATCGCGTCTGTCCTCCTTTGAAAGGTCCATCCATTTTTGAGTGACATTCCATTGCTCTACATATAAATACATAATCGTTTTTTTGGTTAATGTTAGGCTTGGTCAAAACCATAAAAATGTTTTAAAAAGGGCTTTTTTGACCCTTCTCTTCTTACAAGATAGTAAATTAATAAAAAGCTGCTGCAGTTATAACATTTGATTATCAGGAATTTAAAGTAATGTGTTAAATCAGGTAGATTTCGTCCTCCTGCAGCAGTGGCTCCTGTCGCAGTTTGAGCACCACCTGTGCAATAGCCAACACATCCTTTTCGCAGTAGGAGACGATCCTTGGCAGGTCATCCTCCTCGTAAAAAACACTTCTCACCTCACAACCTTCAATGTCATCTTTTGGGGAGGGGATATTCAGCACATTGCATAGGAGCCTTAAAGAAGTATAATGTTTGTAGTCCCCAAATTTCCATAACTCCAGGGTATCCAGGTGCGGCACTTCCCAGGGTTTTTTTCCGAAGAGATTGAGTTTATTGGGTAATTCGATCTCTTGAATTAACATACGCCGGGCGATATATGGAAAATCGAATTCTTTGCCGTTGTGAGCACAAAGCAGGTGTTGTGGCTTTCCAAAATGATTTTCCAGCAGCTCCTTGAAATCCAGAAGTAATTGTTTCTCCTCCCCGTGAAAAGTCTTCATCCTGAAGCTTCGACTTTCGTCTTTAACAGCAAAAAAACCCACAGATATACAGATGATCTTACCAAATTCGGCCCATATACCGGCTCGCTCATAAAAATCTTCGGGCGTATGCTCGTCCTTTCGCTGATATTGTGTCTTTAGTTCCCAAAGCTGTTTCTTTTCTTCGGAAAGCTCTTCAAAAGTGGCGTTTTCGGGAACTGTTTCTATGTCGAGGAAAAGCAGATTCCGCAGGTCGATATTTTTTATCATGAATTTTTCTGAAGCATTTTATATACCTCCTCAATATAAATAAAAAGATCTTTAGAGTGTTCTTCCCCTTCCGGGATCTCTCCTGCTTCTTCTCCTAACCTGGTAATGATGAGCGCATCTTCGGGAATAACAATAACGTATTGCCCTAAGATCCCTCGCAGGTAAAAGACTTTTTTTTCACCAAAGCTGGTCAGCCAGATTCCATAACCGTAATCTGGAGAGTTCTCAAACCTGGGGTGAATAGATTTCGCTACAAAAGCTGAATCGATCAATTGCCGGCCATTCCATTTTCCGAAGTCTTTGTACAACTTCCCGAATTTTGAAAAATCCCGGGCATTTGAGGCGATGCAACAGTAGGCTTTTTCTATGCCATTCTCTTCACTGTCCACCTGCCACAGCGCATCTTCTCTCATTCCCATGGGGGTCCAGAAACTTTCACTAAGATAATCTGAAAGAGTCCTTCCCGTCGCCTTCTCTATCACCATTCCCAGCAGCTGAATATTTCCGCTTAAATATTTAAATTCCTGCCCTGGCCGCTCTTCTACTTTCAGCGACAGGATTTGCTCCCGCAAGTCGTCATCCAGGTAAGCCCGAATAGTCATGGAAAAAGGATTATAATAGCTCTCATCCCAGTTAAGGCCCGAAGCCATGGAGGCTAGATCCCCCAGGGTGAGTTCGGGATCAAATTGGGGAAAGAAATCGGCCACCGGTTGATTCAGGCTTTCTATTTTCCCTTCAAAAATGGCTTTTCCAAGCATGGCTGTCACCAGGCTTTTAGCCATCGAAAAAGAATTGGTGCGTGAGTCTTTTCCGTAGTCTGGGGCATAATTCTCATACCAGATGCTGTCGTTTTTGATAATGAGAAAGGCCACCGTGCCTAATTTTTTATTTTCCTTTTGAAGCCGGGAAGTGGCTTTCACGCGGTTGTAATCCTCATGCAGTGGCCAGGGTTGAGGTTGGGCAGAAGCTTCGATCCTGCGATTGGGAAATTCTTTGTAATCCTCAATATAAGCCGAGGTATGCCCCTTGAGGTACATGCTTTTAATACCTTTGAACAGGTAGTCATAATCAAAAATGTAGAGCAGCCCCACGACAAGAGCGAGGAAAATAAGGGTGCCAAAAATGGCATTTTTGAAACCTCTCATATTTATTTAATTAAAAAGACTTTGTTGTTTTAAGGGTTGCTCATGTTCCAACAGCCATTTTTTGCGCCACAATCCGCCGGCATAACCGGTAAGGGAACCGTCACTGCCAATCACCCGGTGACACGGAATGAGGATCCACAACGGATTCTTTCCATTTGCCGTGGCTATCGCCCGAATGGCTTTGGGATTTCCAAATTCTTTAGCAAGATCCATATACGAACAACTGCTGCCGAAAGGAATCTTCTGCAACAGTGTCCAAACCTCCTTCTGAAAATCGGTTCCCGAAGGGTTCAATTTCAGATCGAAACTTTGACGTGTGCCGGCAAAATATTCCTGTAGCTGTTTCACGGCTTCAGTAAGGTCTGGCGGAATTTCTGAAGTTATTTCAACTGCTTCCTCCAAAATTTCCACGCGGGAAATACCTCCTTCATCACCTTCAATAACGGCGGTTCCAAGCGGAGTTTTACAAAAACCTTTTTTCATCATCATCGCGCTTGAGCAGGCCCAGTTTTTCTGCTCTTTTTTTCCAGTTCTTACGGGCAAGTACCTGCATGTCTTCAATGCTGTCACTTTCGTCCATGATCTCCAGCCCGAGCAGGGTTTCAATAATATCTTCCATGGTCACCAGGCCTATGGTATTTCCATATTGGTCGACAACCATCGCCATATGGTTTCTTTCAGAAATAAACCTGTCGAAAAGTTCAGGAATGGGAGTGTCTTCAGAAGTGATATGGATTTCCCTTTTTAGCGCCTTCAAAGGCTCGGCGCCCCTTTCATTGACCATTTCTTCCAAAACATCATCCTTCAGTACAAATCCGCTAATATTGTCAGGTCGCTTTTTATAAAGTGGAATTCTTGAAAAGATGAGGTTACGATTCTCTCTTAGAAACTCTTGAATGCTGGTTTCCTCATCTTCAGAAACCACTACCGTAAAAGGAGTCATTACATCTTTCGCCTGTACCTTTTTGAACACCAGCATGTTCTTAATTACCGTTTTTTCCTGCCCGTCAAAAATGCCTTCCTCTTCGGCAACATCGGTAATGGCCATAAATTCTTCGCGGCTCATACTGGTCACGTGGGCCGACTTTCCAATTAGTTTGGTGGTGAGTTTTAAAATCCATAGAATACCCGTATACTTTAGCGGAAAAACAAACAGTTTTAAAGTTTGTGCGGTAAACCGTCCCAGGTTTTTCCAGTAAGTTGCTCCTATGGTCTTCGGAATAATTTCAGACAAAACAAGAATCGCGACAGTCATTAGGGCAGATACTATACCTACTACGTTGTCTCCGTTCCCAAAGATCCTTTCGGCCTGCACTCCAACCATAATGGCGCCAACGGTGTGGGCCATCGTGTTAATGGTTAGGATGGCGATTAGGGGTTCATCGACGTCCTGTTTCAAACTGGCCAGGGTATGGGCGTATTTCTTCCCCTTATTTAGTTTTAGCTGAATGTAAGAGGGCGTAATGCTTAGAAATGCTGCCTCCAAAACAGAACATAAAAAGGAGAAAAAAATTGAAATGAAGGCGTAAATGAGCAATAAAGCCATCTAAATTTTTTTTGGTAATTCTGAAGATACTAATTTTTGGAGAAAAGTAGCCCGTCCTTTAGACATTCTGTAAAAAGTGGTGAAATGTCTATCTTAGAGCATCTCCTGACTAAAATACTTAAAATGAAAAAAGCTTTATTTTCCCTTTTGATCATTTGTTGCTTCGGAAATGTGCTTCAGGCACAGGATTCATTAACTAAAAAAGTAACTGCTGCTGACTATGAAGATGCGGTAAAATTCCTGAGAATCAATACCAATCCGTTGGTCGACAAGGCTAACGTGCGGCCAGAATGGCTTGAAGATGGGCGGTTCTGGTATAATATTTCTACTGCCGATGGTTTCAAATACGTACTCATTAACCCGAAGAATGGAAAACGAACCACTGCAGGTTCCAAAAATGAGCTTTTTGAGAAGGCTTCTATTTCAGAAAAAGATCAACCCAAAGTTTCCCAGAACGAAAAGCTTTCGCCAGATAAGAAAAAAGTTGCCTTTATTCGTGACTGGAATCTATGGATGCGCAATCTTGAGACCGGAAAAGAAACGCGGCTCACTACAGATGGGGTTGAGAACTATGGGTATGCGACCGATAATGCGGGATGGCGTAATAGTGAAAAAGCTATTCTTCTTTGGTCACCCGACTCTAAAAAGATTGCCACCTTTCAGCAGGACCAGCGGCACGTGAATGATATGTACCTGGTGGAGACCAAAACAGGCGTGCCTAACCTTCAAAAATGGAAATATCCGCTTCCCGGTGATGAAAAGGTGATCCAGATCGAGCGGGTGATCATCAACATTGATGATCAAAAAGTAACTCGGCTGAATGTTCCGGCAGATCCTCGACGCGGCACTTTGTGTGATGATATCTCCTGTACCGGTGATTTTGACGATAATTACTGGAATGAAGACGCGACAAAACTGGCTTTTGTGTCAACTTCAAGAGATCATAAAGTTGAAAAACTGCGAGTTGCCGATGCTGAAACCGGAGAAGTACGTGAAGTGCTGGAAGAAAGCGTTCCTACGCAGTATGAATCGGGGCAGGGCAGTATCAACTGGAGGTATTTGCCCAAGAGCAACGAGATCATTTGGTATTCGGAAAGGGATAATTGGGGGCATCTTTATTTATATGACCTCAAAACAGGCAATTTAAAACACCAGATCACAAAAGGAAATTTTGTGGTGACTGAGCTGCTCGAGGTTGATGAGAAAAACCGGGTGTTATATTTTGAAGCGCAGGGAAAAGAAGAAGGGCTGGATCCCTATTTTTCGAATCTTTACCGGGTTGATTTCAGCGGAAAAAACCTAACACGACTTACTCCCGAAAATGCCAATCACGATGTGTTTTTGTCTCCTGAAGGCAATTACTTTGTAGACAGTTATTCTACCCCCTCAACGCCTCCGGTCACTGTGCTTCGGAACAAGACAGGTAAAAAAATCGCCACTTTAGAGGAGGCAGATATTAGCCGACTTCAGGCGATGGGTTGGCAAGCTCCGGAACATATTACCGTAAAGTCGGCCAACGGCCGATGGGATCTACACGGGTTGGTTTTCACCCCTACCAATTTAGATGAATCAAAGAAATACCCAATTGTGAACTACGTGTATCCCGGTCCGCAGGGCGGGGGAGTAGGACCTCGATCTTTCTATGCGTCCCGCAGTGATCACCAGGCCTTAGCCGAGCTTGGGTTTATCGTGGTGGTTATTGACGGAACCTGTAACCCCGGACGCTCGAAGGCATTTCACGATGTTTGCTACGGAGACATTTCGGGAAACACTTTAGAGGATCAAATAGCGGGCATGAAAGAACTGGCCGCCGAAAGGCCTTACATGGATCTTGAACGCGTCGGGGTCTGGGGACATTCCGGTGGCGGATTCGCGGCAGCGGCAGCTATGTTTAAATATCCGGAGTTCTACAAAGTCGGTATTTCAGAATCGGGGAACCATGATAACAGGAACTACGAAGATGATTGGGGAGAGCGGTATATTGGGCTCCTGATGCCTACGAAGGACGGAAGCAACTACACCGGGCAGGCCAACCAGAATTTTGCCGAAAACCTGCAGGGAAAACTCCTGCTCGCCCACGGCGGACTGGACGACAACGTGCCGCCTTACAACACTTATTTAGTTGTGGATGCGCTTATCAAGGCCAACAAAGATTTTGACCTCATCATTTTCCCAAATTCCCGCCACGGTTACGGGGCAGACAGCTATTATATGATGCGCCGCCGGTGGGATTATTTTGTAAAAAATCTTTTAGGGGCCACTCCGCCTGAAAATTTTGAGATAAACCCCGGAAAATAAATATTCCATATCCGGTAGAATTGAGGCGCAATTTGGATTGGTATCTGGCCAGGCGGAGTCGAGACCTTCCGCTGCGCAAAGTCTCCAGGATTTGCTCCTCAAAAATGTCATTTTTGACACCCTTCTTAACTTCCCCGTCAGTTCGAGTAATCCCGATGGCTATTGGGATCGTATCGAGAACAAGGGATTTCTAAGGCGCCTCTGTTCTCGATACAATTTTCAAAACCGTCAGTTCGAGTGCCCCGATGGTCATCGGGGTGTATCGAGAACCGGTTTTGAGAATCACTCGAACTGACGACGGGATAATTAAAAAGAAACTGAACTCGTCTTGTTCGGACCTGTCTGCCGTCAGTTCGATTTCTATGATGAAATGATTCTTAAACCCAGTATTTGAAGGGAATGCCAGAGGGTTTTAGATGTTATTATAAATTGAATGATAGCAGGATTGAAGATGCTGTCGGGGAATAAAAAAAAGGAGCGAAAAGCTCCTTTTTTAAGACCTAAGAGAAAAGGCTTAACCCAATTTTTCTGAAAGAAGATTTTGCCATTTATTGGCCATTTGCATGCGCATTTCTTTTTCTGTAACAGGATGTGCGTCTTCAGAATAAAAAATAATATTTTCTGAATCTTTTTTTCGATCCAGGTGCAAATGCACCTCCCGCACATCATCGATGGCTGAAGAAACCTTGTTATCCTGATATTTTTTACCAAGCTCGCAACGGCTTAAATCTTTCAGGTCGAAAATTTCGGTTTTTTGTTTTTTTCCGAGGACGACAAGAAGTTTTTGAGCCTGCTCATCAAGCCCCAACGAGAGATCGGGTAAGAAATCACATGCAGAGAGGTGGAGATGTTGCTTGGCTGCGGTTTGTAAAATGGCTTTTTTTCTTTTCTTTTCCTGTTGTGATTGGTCGACCAACAGGTATCCTATAGGGGCTATAAAAACGAATAATAGGCCCAATCCCATAAAGGTGGATGCTGTATCCATAATGAATTATTTTTAGTGAGGTTATTTAATTTTTCAGCCTAAGCTGAAGCAGTAATCGTCGTGTAGATCACGATAGCCGCCTCACAAAAAAAAGTGTGTTGGAAAGAGTTGTTGGAAAATTTCTGTTCTTAAATCACGCCTGAAGCAGAAATCTGCTGTCCTCAGGCGAGCTTCTTCGGCTAAAGAAATAGTGTTTTGATATGCCGGAGAAGATATTCCAAAAAACAGGTCTTCTGAGGGTTCGGGAAACTCCTGAAAGGTATTCTCTTTAAAAATAGCCAATACAGGTTGTACTGCATTGAAATTTTTACCCGTATGCTTCTGAAGTGAGCGAAATTCTGCAGGGGCTCCAAAAGATAAATTTCTGCCCATGCCGAAAATCATCAGCAACAGCAGCAGGGATTTTATATGGAATTTAAACTTAAATTTCACCCGATAAAATTAGTAAGAAATAACGTGCATTGATCAGAGTTACAACAATTTAACAGCGTCTTTGGCAAAGTAACTGGCGATCATTTTTGCTCCCGCCCGCTTAATGGCTAAAAGCTGTTCCAGCATCACCGCGTCATGGTCTAACCAGCCTTTTTCGGCGGCTGCTTTGATCATGGCATATTCCCCGCTCACCTGGTAAACGGCTACGGGTATATTCACCGCGTTTCTAATATCCCGCACAATATCGAGATAACAGAGCCCCGGTTTTACCATCACGATATCTGCACCTTCCTCGATATCCAAAAGTGTCTCTTTTACCGCCTCTTCGCGGTTTGCAGGATCCATCTGGTAGGTTTTTTTATCACCAAAACCGGGAGCGGAATCCAAAGCGTCCCTAAACGGGCCATAAAAAGCCGATGCATATTTCGCACTATAGCTCATAATGCCGGTATTGAAAAAGTTTTCCTGCTCCAGCAGCTCTCGAATAGCACGTATCCTGCCGTCCATCATGTCGCTGGGCGCTACAAAATCTGCTCCTGCCTGGGCATGCGAAAGTGCCATTTTTGCCAATACTTCTTTGGTAGGGTCATTCAGGATCATCCCGTTTTCGACAATTCCATCGTGGCCAAAAGAGGAGTATGGATCAAGGGCCACATCGGTCATTATCAACATTTCAGGTGCCGCATCTTTAACGGTTTTTATGGCCCGCTGCATGAGACCATCGCCATTTAAAGCTTCAGTTCCTGCATTATCTTTGAGTTCATCGGGAACTTTCACGAACAACAGCACAGATTTTAGTCCCAATCCCCAAAGTTCTTTCACCTCCTGCTGCAGTAGATCCAAGCTATATCTAAAATAATTAGGCATAGATTTTATTTCTTCTTTGATGCCTTTTCCTTCTACCACAAAAAGCGGAACAATAAAATCGTTAGAAGAAATTGTTGTTTCTCTTACGAGGCCACGAATGGTTTCATTTGTTCGTAATCTGCGGTTTCGTATTAATGGGAACATAGTGAAATAGTTTTTTAAAAGTCAAAAGATATTCTTCTTCGAAGATCCCGGTTTTATCAAAAATATTTGATCCTAAAATTGGGGATTTGCAAATATAAGGCTTGCCTTAGACTTTTCCGGTATTTGGGTGCGGCTATTAATTTCACGATTAACTAGTTAAAAATGTAACGTTTCTATTTATTAGTTACTAATACAACTAAAGAAGAAACTCAGCTAAACCAATTATTATGCTTTCTATAAAGGATTTGAATAAAACTTACCCTAACGGGACCCAGGCACTCAACAATGTTAATTTAGAAATTGATAATGGGATGTTTGGCTTATTAGGCCCAAATGGCGCGGGTAAATCTACTTTAATGCGCACCATTGCCACTTTGCAATTAAGTGATACCGGGAGTATAGAATTTGATGGTATAGATGTGTTTAGCGAGCCGGAAGAGCTAAGAAAAGTCTTAGGGTACCTGCCTCAGGATTTTGGGGTATACCCAAAAGTTTCAGCAGAGATGATGTTGAATCATATAGCCAAGATCAAGGGAATTCATAATAAATCTGATAGAACTTCTTATGTGGCAGATCTACTGAATAAAGTGAATCTATATAATTTCAGAAAAAGGAATCTGGGAGATTTTTCGGGAGGAATGAGACAACGTTTTGGGATTGCCCAGGCCTTGATTGGAAATCCTAAATTAATAATTGTAGATGAACCAACAGCTGGTTTAGATCCTTTAGAACGTAACCGTTTTCATAATTTATTGAGTGAGCTGGGAGAAGATGCGGTGGTTATTTTATCTACCCATATTGTAGACGATGTTATCAATTTGTGTACAAATATGGCAGTTTTCAATGAAGGAAGTGTAGTGGTACAAGGACACCCTCAGGAATTGACAAATTCGTTGGATGGAAGAATTTTCAGAAAGAAGATAAATAAGGAAGAGTTAGAGAAATACCAGGCTGAGTTTACAGTGTTATCTGCTTACTTAAGAAGTGGACAATTAAATGTAAATGTTTATGAAGAAACTCACCCCGGGGAAGGTTTTGAAGTAGTGAATAATACCTTGGAAGATTTTTATTTCTATAGTATCAACCAACCTCAAACTGCGTAATTATGAAAGAGATCTACTTTTTTGAGTTGAAGTATAGAATGCGCAGACCGGCAACCTATATCTACATAATTATAGCCTTTCTTATTCCGCTTTTTATGGCGGTTTTTGAAAAATCTAACACCGCACAATTTACAAACAGTCCAAAAGCCATTATGGGTGTTTTAGGAGTGATGAGCGTGTTCTTACTTTTCTTTTATGCTGCAATCATGGGAGTTGCGGTATATAGGGATAAAGATCATAAAACTGCACAAACATATTTTACCTTTCCGGTATCTGAGAAGAATTATATTCTGGGTAGGTTCTGGGGAAGTTTTACCATAGTCACCTTTATGAATATTGCAGCAGTGCTTGGTGCAATTTGTGGCTTTGGAATAGGAGTGTTTTTAGACAGGCCTGATTATGGAACCTATACTGACTTCAATTTTGCCTCATATTTTTATCCTTTTTTATACTTTCTCACCTTTAATGCCTTCTTTATTGGTAGTTTATTCTTTGGGTTAATGACATTTTATAAAAAGATGCCAATACTATATTTAGGAGGTATCGTGATCTTTATCCTCATTTCTGTTTCGTCTAAACTTTTGGCAAATCTGGATACCGAATGGCTGAGCATATATGTTGATCCTTTTGGAGCAAGAGCGCAAAGTTTTATAGATAAATATTGGTCGGTAAATGAACTTAATACTACGCAACTTTCTCTTACGGGGAAATTTTTGATCAACAGGATGATCTGGTTGGGATTAGCTATTGGTATTTTCTTTTTCACCTTATTCCGTTTCTCGTATAAAGGCTTTTTAACTTCAAAGAAAAAGAAAAATACTAAAGAAAATAAAGAAGAATTTCAGGGAAGTCATGTTCTGGCAAGTGTTGCTCAGGTGTTTGGCAGCAAAGCGAGAAGAGAAAATTTATGGTCTCTTAGCAAAATAGAATTTCTATCTGTTGTAAAGGAAACGGTTTTCATTATCCTAATTGTGATTGGGATTATTATAGCAGGATTTACTGCCTATCAAGCCAATCAATTGTATGGTACACCTTCGTTGCCGCTAACCAGATATATGGTAACTCAAATCTCTGGTGGAGTAATAATGTTCTCTATAATAATTCTTATCATCTATGCAGGAGAAGCGGTTCATAGAACAAGAAAAAATAAGATCTTCGAGTTTTATGATGCTTTGCCAGTAAGCAATAACACCTTATATCTGTCAAAAATAATTTCTCTTCTTGGGGTCGCAGTAGTACTAACTTTGATAGGTATCCTGGTGGGAATTATCTTCCAAACATTTAATGGGTATTTTAATTATGAACTGGGAATGTATTTCACATTTTATTTCCTCAAGATTTTCCCAACTTATGTTATGACTTTATTATTGGCCTTTTTCATTCATATTTTAGTGAATAATAAATTCTTAGGACATTTTATAGTTGTGCTCATTTATGTGGGTCTGCCAATTGTACTTGCTCTGGCCTTTAAAACCTCAAATCCATTATTGATTTTTAATGGAACCCCCGGCGGCTTTTTAAGCGACCTGAATGGTTTTGGCCATTACCTGGTGGGCGAGTTCTGGTTAAATACTTATTGGGTCTTATTTACCTGTATTCTGGCAGTTATAGGAAAACTCTTTTGGAACCGTGGATTTTTCTCCTCCGGCAAGGAGCGTCTACGCTTGGCAAAACAGAGATTTTCGGGTAGAACCTTGGCCTACACCTTTTTCTTTTTCTTTGCCTTCGTTTCGGTTGCCGCATATAGTTTTTATAACCTAAAGGTTCTAAATCAACTGGAAGATGGAAATTATAGCGAAAAAATTGGTGCTGATGCTGAAAAGAAATATGGTAAATATATAGGGAAACCACATATCCAGGTGACAGACCTCAAAGCCTTTATCGATATTTTTCCTGAAGATAGAAGGGTAGAAGCTAAAGGAGAATTCAAGGTGATCAATAACTTTGAAGTAGCTATAGATACATTGCTAATGGAAGTGAAATTTCCTATTTCAGATACCAGGATCACCAAAGTAGTATATAATGATATAGAGCTAAAACCATTTTTAAAGGATACTATTTACCGGCTTTTCATGTATAAATTGCCTGAGCCCTTGCAACCAAAGGCATCTGCGTCGCTCATTATTGAGACTAATGCGATAACCAAAGGATTTTCTGTAGATCCTGAAATAGCAATTTTAGGGAATGGAACATTTTTCAGAAATGGTATTTTCCCGGCATTTCATTACGAGAGAACTATTTTAGATAATGGAGTTCGTATAAAAAATGGCTTGGAGAGCCTCGATTATTTATATTCTCCAAGAACAGATAGTCTTGCGCTTAAAACTAACCTGTTCAATGAAGATGCAGATTATATGACCTTTGAAGCCACCGTTAGTACATCTAAAGATCAAACAGCAGTAGCTCCGGGGGTACTCACCAAAAAATGGGTCGAAAATGATCGCAGTTATTACAATTATAAACTTGAAGGTAAAACAGATTATTTTTTCAGTTTTGTCTCTGCAGCCTATGAGATCGAAAAAGATACCTGGACCGCTCCAAGTGGGAAAAAGGTGAATATTGAGGTCTATCACTCACCAAAACATAAGAGAAATTTAGAGTATTTTATTAAAGGAATAAAAATCTCTTTAGATTATAGTTCTAAAAACTTTTTAGAGTACCCTTATTCTATAGTTAGAATCATTGAATTTCCTGCGCACACAACCTTTGCACAGTCTTTTGCTACAACCATTCCATATTCAGAAGACTTTGGATTTGTAGCAGACTTCTCTAAAGCAGAAGATTTTAATTACGCGTTTAAGGTTAGTTCTCATGAAATGGCTCACCAGTGGTGGGGCCATATAGTAACTCCGAGTAACACCTCTGGAGCTAATATTATTTCTGAAACCTTATCAGAATATGTTTCGCTAATGACCATGAAAAAGGAATATGGAGAAAATGGGATCAAATCATTTTTGCAAAATTCTTTAGATGATTATTTGTCGGGTAGAAAATTCAGTTTTAAACCGGAACGTCCTTTAATGGACGTAGAAACAGGACAATATATTTGGTATAAGAAAGGTTCCATGATCATGTATGATCTACAGGACGTTATTGGAGAGGATAAAATAAATGAAGGTCTTCGCGGCTTTTTAGAAGAATTCAAGTATAAAGAAAAAGGCTATTATGCTTCTTCAGAAGATCTTTATAACGCACTATATAAGATAGCTCCAGATTCACTTAAATATAAGGTAGATGATGGCTTTAAAGAGATCGTGCTTTATGAAAACCGTGTGGTTGATGCCAAGTCTAAAAAGCTGAAATCAGGACAGTGGGAAACTACTTTTACCGTGAATTCCAAAAAGATCTATTATGACAATACCGGGAAGGAAAGAGAAATAGACACTAAAAAGAACCTTGTGGACATAGGCTTGTTCGGTGAAGACGTCAAAAATGAGGATCAGGTCACTATTAAAGATCCTTACTACTTTGAATTGAAATGGTTAGAACCGGGAGATAATACCTTCACAATTGTTACCGATAAAAAACCTTTAAAAGCAGGAATAGATCCATATAATAAGCTGATAGATAGAACTTCAGATGATAATTTAAAAACTATTGAAGAGTAGTTGGATAAAGAATTAAGAAGTGCAATAGTATCTAAAATCCATTCATTTTTGCCTTAAAGTAAAAATGAATGGATTTTTTTTAAAATAAATTTGGACTTACACCCACTCCCGTGGATTTTCCAGCACCTGCACGAGCTTCTCCTCTTCGCTTCCGGGTTCGGGATGATGGTCATAAACCCACTGCACATGTGGCGGCAGGCTCATTAAAATACTTTCTATGCGGCCGTTGGTCTTAAGTCCAAACAGTGTTCCTTTATCGTGAACGAGGTTGAATTCCACATATCTTCCGCGCCTTATTTCCTGCCAGTTTCGCTGCTCTTCGGAAAAGGGCAAATTTTTCCTTTTTTGAACTATCGGCACATAGGCCTCTAAAAAGCTGTTTCCAACATCGGTTACAAAATTGTACCAGTCTTCTATTGTTCTTTCTTCTGAAGCCTTGCAATAATCAAAGAAGAGACCTCCAATTCCGCGGGCCTCTCCGCGATGGGGATTATAGAAATACTCGTCGCATTTCTTTTTAAAATCGGGATAAAAACCGGGATCGTGATGGTCACAGGCCGTTTTGCAAATGCGGTGGAAATGTTCGGCGTCTTCTTCAAAAAGGTAATATGGAGTAAGATCCTGCCCGCCGCCAAACCAGCTGTCAATTGTTTTTCCTTCCTGGTCGTACATCTCGAAATAGCGCCAGTTGGCATGTACCGTAGGCACCATTGGATTTTTAGGATGTAGTACCAGGCTCAATCCGCAGGCAAAAAAATTCACATCACCCACTTTAAAATATTGCTGCATAGCGGGGGCTAAAGGTCCGTGAACCTTGGAAATATTGACTCCGCCTTTTTCAAAAACATTTCCGTTTTCGATCACCCGGGTCCTGCCACCACCACCTTCAGGTCGGTTCCAGAGATCCTCCCGAAAAAAGGCTTTCCCGTCCACTTCTTCCAGTTTAGAAGTAATGCTGTCCTGCAGGCGCTGTATGTAATCGTAAAATTTTTCTTTCATATGGCTTCCCGGGCTTCTTTTAATTTTTCGGCAAGACTTAAAGAAAAGGTACCGCTTTGTATTTGCACGAATTCGTAGATTTTGATGCTGTGAAGAATAAGAATGGCTTCCTCTTCCTCATTTTCAAAGGCAGATATCCTGAATACCAGATCGGCGAACTGCTCAAAATTTTGAGTAGAGAATTTTTGCTCCTTCAGTTCATTTATTAAGTTTTCAGAATCAGTTTTGATGAGATGGTTTAATCCAAACCCAAGAGTTTCCTTTAGATGCTCATCGACATACTGTCTTTGTCGTTGTTCCCAGTAATCAGGCAGAAACTCCATTTCCACCAGCTCATTGAACAATTTGTCCATTTGCTTGTTTTCCTCGTCCCGTAATCCTTTGCTCAACATCTACCTATATTCTTTAACGGCCTCAACAAAGGCTTTAGCATTTTCTACAGGAATATCGGGCAAAATTCCGTGGCCCAGGTTGACGATATAACGGTCTTTTCCAAAAGCATTGATCATATCATGCACCATATTTTTTATTTCTGAAGGCGGAGAATATAACCTGCTCGGGTCAAAATTGCCCTGAAGGGTAATCTCTCCGCCGGTGAAATGACGGGCCATTTCAGGAGAACAAGTCCAGTCCACACCCAGAGCCGAAGCTCCCGAATCTGCCATTTTATCAAGGGCGAACCAGCAACCTTTTCCGAAGGCAATGACATGAGTCTCACCTTTTAAAGCATCGATAATTTGCAGAATATATTTCCAGGAAAATTCATCATAGTCCACGGGAGAAAGCATCCCTCCCCATGAATCGAAAATCTGCACGGCATCAACTCCGGCTTTCACTTTTTCCTTCAGATAAGAGATCGTGGTATCAGTGATTTTTTGCAGCAGTAAATGTGCCGCCTGTGGATTGGTAAAACAGAATTTCTTAGCGATATCAAAGTTTTTGGAACCTTGCCCCTGCACAGCATAACATAGAATGGTCCAGGGAGAACCGGCAAAACCTATTAAGGGTACTTCGTCGTTCAATTCCTTTTTAGTCATTCTTACCGCGTCCATCACATAACCCAGGCTTTCCTCAATATTAGGAACAATAACCTTATGCACATCCTCCAGACTTCTCACAGGATTTGGCAGCCAGGGTCCTACACCGGGTTTCATTTCAACATCAATATTCATCGCCTGGGGTACCACTAAAATATCGCTAAACAGTATGGCAGCATCTGTGCCTATCTGGCGAATAGGCATAATAGTAATCTCAGTAGCCAGTTCGGGGGTGCGACAACGAGTGAAAAAGTCATATTTCTCCTTGAGCTTCATAAAATCGGGCAGATATCTTCCCGCCTGCCTCATCATCCATACCGGTGGACGTTCTACGGTCTCACCCTTTAAAGCTTTTAAAAATAGATCGTTTTTTATCATTTTTGGAGAGTTAGGTTATTAAGGATTTAGCGGCTCTTTCGTGCTCATTTTCTTTTATAATTGCACCACTAATTTTTTTCTTTTTCATTAAACAAAGTTAAGACTTCTTGGCGGTTAACAATATTGGATGTTCTGTTCTTAATTCCATATTGGAGAGTGGTGTGCGCCTAAATGCGGGTCTACTTTAATTTTTTCACCGCCTGCACGATTACATTTTCGATGCTGGGCTTATTGGCTATTACCACACGTTCGGTGTGTTTTTTGGCTTCGGAAGCTGTGGTGTTTCCTATACAAAATGCGGTACTTTCAAAAAGCTCATTTTCTAAACAAAAACTTTTTACTGCAGTCGGACTAAAAAATAATACTCCCTCAAAAGATCGATCATATTTTTTCGGAGCCAATTTAGTATCGTACACTTCAACCTCTAAAAGGCTTACTGAATGCTTTTGCAGCTTTTCGGGTAGACCCGGGCTTCTCTTTTTTCCGCAGTAGAAAAGAAACTCTTCAGAAGCGTATTTCTCAATGATTATAGAGGCAAGATCTGTCCCGTAATCTGCAGTTTCGGTGACTTTAAAGCCATTTTCTTCTAAAAGAGTTGCTGTTTTCTGGCCAACACAAAAGATATTTTTCTCTTTTACGAGCCGTGAATTATTTTTTTTAAGAACCTCCTTCACCGCATTTTTACTGCTAAAAATGACATTTTTGGGCACCTGTCTTATGACGAAATCAAGGGGGACTATTTCTATAAAGTTCTTTTCGATCAGGCCAATTCCGGCGTTGATCAAAAGTTGTTTCTGTCCCGGGCTCAGCTTTTTGGTGGAAAGTACTGTGGCGCTCATTGTTTGTTGATAGAGGCTTTAATCTCCTTCATCAACTCTGCACCTCCAGCTTTTAAGATCTCTTCGGCACAAGTCTTTCCGAAGTTTTTACGATCTGAAATCGCAACCGTTTTTCTTACTTCAAATTTCCGGGTTCCGTCAAGATTGAAAAGCGTTCCGTGAAAATTTATCGTGCCGTCTTTTATCACAGCCAAAGCCCCGATGGGTGCAGTAC
>JBAVJE010000380.1:0-10737 GCA_049687615.1 Salinimicrobium sp.
GAAGAACACCAGTATACCTCCTGTAATTTTAAAGGCAGGTATCGTAAGTCCGAAAAAGTCAAAAATATACTTTCCTAAAATGATAAATCCCGAGACAATTACAAAAGCTGTAAAAGTGGCTTTTTTAGAGATCAACTTTCTCGTTGGGCGGTCTGCCTGTCGCGTAAGACTTAGGAAAACAGGAACATTCCCCACCGGATTATTGATGGCAATAAAACCTGTGAAAACTGCAATCGCAAAAACTCCAATACTCTCCATTCAACTTCAGGTTTTCGGCAAAGTTTAAGGGGGCAAAAGTATTTAAAATATAGTTCCTGCAAAAGTTCCTGCGAAAAATGTCTTGTTTTAGAAGCATTAATAACAAAACCTTCCAAAAATATCACTTTTGAGACTTCTTTAACGCGGGTGAAGAGGCAATTTTCGTACTTTTTTCATCCGATCAATTCCGTAGAAATGAAGAGTTACAACGAGAAAAGAGATTTTAGCAAGACAAAAGAACCGCGGAGTGAACCTTCAAAAAAGAAGAATAAGCAACCTATTTTTGTGATCCAGAAGCACGACGCGACCAACCTGCACTACGATTTTAGGCTGGAAATCGATAATACCCTCAAATCCTGGTCTGTTCCCAAGGGTCCCAGTACAGATCCTTCGGTAAAGAGAATGGCTATTCCTACCGAAGATCACCCAATTTCTTATGCCGATTTTGAAGGAACCATCCCCAAAGACCAATATGGCGGCGGAACGGTGATGATTTGGGACCATGGAATTATCGAAAGCGACAAAAGAGATGAAGACGCCAACCTTATCTCTCTTGAAGATAGTTTTGAGCAAGGTAGTATTGAGGTTGTTCTGCACGGGAATAAACTACAGGGAGGTTATAATCTCATAAAGATGAAAGGCGGAAGAATGAAGGGCAACTGGCTACTCATGAAGCAGGATGATGAGTATGCCGATGCCCGGCGCAATCCCGTTAGCACTCAGTCTAAAAGTGTTGTAAGCGGAAGAAGCCTCAAAGAAATAGCCGAAGAAGAGTAAAAAGTTAGACCATGGAATTTGTAAACGTAGAAATCACACATCCCGACAAGATTATTTTTCCCAAAAAACAGATCACCAAAGGACAGATGGCGAAATATTATTACCGGATCTCCGATTACATGTTACCTTTTCTTAAGGACAGACCACTTACGCTCCAAAGGTTTCCTTCGGGTATTGAAGAACCCGGTTTTTATCAAAAGAATGTTTCCGAATATTTTCCTGATTTTATAAATACCGTGGAAATAGAGACCGAAGACGGCACGAATACCCAAATCATCTGCAATGATAAGCAGTCTTTAATGTATCTGGTCAATCAGGGAACGATATCCTTTCATATCTGGTCGAGTCGAATAGATAAGATTAGGGAACCCGATAAGGTGATTTTTGATCTGGATCCTTCCGAAGAAGATTTCGAAAAAATAAGGGAAGCTGCAAAAGTGATACGAAATTACCTTAGAAAACAAAAGAAGGAACCTGAATTGATGACCACCGGACAAAATGGCCTTCACCTCTACTATTCTATTAGACGTGGAAAGGATTTTGAGGAGATAAAAAAAGAAGCCCGAAAAGTGGCCGAAGAGGTCACAAAGTTGCGGCCCGATTTGCTTACTACCAAAATAAGGAAGGACCAGCGACAAGGGAAAATTTTTGTAGATTATCTTAGGAACGCCTATGCCCAGACTGCGGTTTGCCCGTTTTCGTTAAGACCCAATGAAGAAGCCGGAATTGCGACTCCGCTGCAATGGGAAGAACTATCGAACCTGGAGAGTGCATCCTACTACACTATTGAAAATATTTTTAGAAGACTGGGACAAAAAGAATAAATTTAAACAAAAACAAATGAAAGAAATTAGCCCTGTACAGGCATCAGAAGAAGTGAACAAAAAAGCCGATAAGATTAAGGAAAAGGATCTTAAAAAAGTAATTCACAACCAGGAGAAGATCGAAGATAAAATTAGGAACAACAACTCCCTTAGTGGTTACATTCATAAAGTAAGAAGCTTGTTTTCCATGATCAGGGATTATTGGTCTGGAAATTATAAAGAAGTGCCATGGAAAACGATAGCCGCCGCTGCTGGTGCCCTGCTCTACGTTTGGATGCCATTGGACCTGATCCCTGATTTTATTCCGGTTGTGGGATTACTGGATGATGCCGGAGTGATCGCCGCCTGCCTCTCTCTTGTGAGCGACGATCTGGTAGCTTATGAAAAATGGAAGATCCTGGAAAAGAAGAGCGAAAAACAATCCTAAGAATTTTCTTTAAATGAACAGAGACAAACTGGAATCCATGCCTGTCTACCTTAAGGCACTGGAAATCCTGGACATCGTCAAAAATATTGTTGATCTTGTGCCCGATGATGACACCCCGTTGTCACACACCGCCAGACATATGTATGAAGATGCACTGCAACTGGCCCCAAAGATCGCAGGCGCCGAAGGTGGTGATCTCTACGATATACGAATGGAAAATGCCGCGGTCATTCGAAAATGCGCGCGACAGATTTATGTCGGCTGCAACGGCTTTACGATCTACAGCGACTTTAAGGAGGTGGAATACCTGGAAATGCTGCAAGATCATGTTGAAGAGTTCAGGCTGCTGTTTGCTGAATGGGTAAAAACTTTTGACCAGGACAATTATATCATCGATCGCTGGGGTTTGTTCAATCCACCGGGAGTGAACTACGACGACAAAGATCCTGATGATGACATTCCCTTTGATCCTTTTGAAGCTTTGGAAGGCTTTGAAGATTGGGAAGATGAGGATGAGGACGAAGAAGATGATGAAGATTAAAGAGGTACTAAAAAAGCGTTTTCGAGGGACTGTTAAAAATGAAAAACCTCACAGGTTTCTGAAACCTGTGAGGTTTAATTTATTTAATAGATCGCGAGTTCGCTACTGCTCATCGGGATAAGCAGCCTGCACCTTTTTCTCTGCCCTTCGGTTGAGATTCCGGAAAACAGGATCCCGAATTCGCTGTCGCTCTTCGGGATAAGCGATTCGCACGGCTTTGCAGCAAAAGCAACATTTTTTCTCAAGAAAAGATCCCGAGTTCGCTGCTGCTCATCGGGATAAGCAGCCGGCACCTTTTTCTCTGCCCTTCGGTTGAGATTCCGGAAAACAGGATCCCGAATTCGCTGTCGCTCTTCGGGATAAGCGTATCGCACGGCTTTGCAGCAAAAGCAACCTTTTTTCCCAAGAAAAGATCCCGATATCGCTACTGCTCATCGGGATAAGCGATTCACACACTTTTTGCTTCGCAAAAAGTGGTTCTCTGCTTACATATTTCTTCTATACTGCCCACCTACTTCAAATAAAGCTGTGGTAATTTGTCCTAAAGAACACACTTTTGTGGCTTCCATAAGCACTTCAAAGATGTTCTCATTTTGAACTGCTGCATTCTTCACCTTTTCAAGAGTTTCCTTCTCCAGGTCTTTTTTCGCTTCATGCAGGTTTTGCAGCGTCTTGATCTGGTTCTCTTTTTCTTCTTCTGTGGCGCGAATTACTTCCCCGGGAGTCACCGTTGGCGAGCCTGTAGAACTCAGGAAAGTGTTCACCCCGATAATAGGAAATTCCCCGTTGTGCTTTAGGGTCTCATAATAAAGACTCTCCTCCTGTATCTTGCTGCGCTGGTACATGGTCTCCATGGCACCAAGCACTCCGCCTCTTTCTGTAATGCGGTCAAACTCTTTAAGCACTGCCTCCTCGACAAGATCTGTGAGCTCTTCAATGATAAAAGCGCCCTGAATAGGATTCTCATTTTTGGTAAGCCCCAGCTCTTTGTTGATGATCAATTGAATGGCCATCGCTCTTCTTACCGAAGCTTCGGTAGGCGTTGTTATGGCTTCATCATAAGCATTTGTGTGCAACGAATTACAGTTATCGTAAATCGCGTAAAGCGCTTGCAAAGTGGTTCTTATGTCGTTAAAGTCAATTTCCTGCGCGTGCAGTGAGCGACCGGAAGTCTGAATGTGATACTTCAGCATTTGAGCTCTTGAATTCGCTCCATATTTATACTTCATCGCTTTAGACCATATTTTCCTGGCTACCCTTCCAATCACCGCATATTCCGGATCAATTCCATTCGAGAAGAAGAAAGAAAGATTTGGACCAAACTTGTTGATGTCCATGCCCCGGCTAAGGTAGTATTCCACATAAGTAAATCCGTTCGCGAGGGTAAGCGCAAGTTGGGTAACAGGGTTGGCACCTGCTTCGGCGATATGATAGCCTGAAATGGACACCGAATAAAAGTTACGCACATTCTCTGTGATGAAATATTCCTGCACATCTCCCATCAGCCTTAGGGCAAATTCGGTTGAAAAGATACAGGTGTTCTGTGCCTGATCTTCCTTCAAAATATCTGCCTGCACCGTACCACGCACCTGGGCCAGCGTTCTCTTTTTTATGTCTGCATAAACATCGGCCGGCAAAACCTCATCGCCGGTTACACCAAGCAGCATGAGGCCAAGTCCATCGTTACCTTCGGGAAGCTCTCCTCTGTATTTTGGCTGCTCTACCTCCTTACCGGCATAAATCTTTTTGATTTTTTCCTGCACTTCGGCTTCAAGGCCATTTTCTTTAATATATTTCTCGCATTGTTGATCAATCGCAGCATTCATGAAGAATCCAAGCAACATTGGTGCAGGGCCGTTGATCGTCATACTTACTGAAGTCATTGGATCGGCCAGATCAAATCCTGAATACAACTTTTTAGCGTCATCAAGACAACAAATAGAAACACCCGCATTTCCGATTTTTCCGTAGATATCGGGTCGGTGATCGGGATCATTCCCGTAGAGTGTAACCGAGTCAAAGGCTGTAGAAAGCCTTTTTGCCGGTAATCCCAGGCTTACATAATGGAAACGACGATTGGTCCTTTCGGGAGAACCTTCGCCGGCAAACATACGCGTTGGATCTTCTCCCTGTCTTTTAAAGGGATAAAGTCCCGCGGTGTAAGGAAATTCCCCCGGCACATTTTCCTGAAGGGACCATCTCAAAATATCGCCCCAGGCGTTGTATTTAGGCAGGGCCACCTTGGGAATCTGCGTGTGAGAAAGCGACTCTGTATGTGTTTTGATCTTAATTTCTTTATGTCGCACCTTGAAACTGTAAATGGGCTGCCTATACTTATTAAGCTTTTCTTCCCAACCGGTAATGATCTCCCAGTTGTAAGGATCGAGATCCATTTTGACCTTGTCGAACTCTTTTTTAAGCAGGTTGACCAGCTCTTCATTTTCTGCGGAAGTCGAATTCTGAAGTTTTTCTTCTTCAATTCCGAATTTATTCAGCTCTGGAGTGTCCCCGGTAACAGATTGAATGGTCTTAAAAATTCCGTATAATCTCTCAGCTACTTCAGCCTGGGCCGAAGCTTTGTCGTCGTAAGAGCGGTTATTTTCTGAAATTTCTGAAAGATAGCGTGTCCTGCTTGGCGGGATTACGAATATTTTTTCGCTCATTTCAGTGGTGATATGATAAGTTGAATTGAAGTGTGCCCCAAACTTTTCATCGATCCTGTCCATGATTTGCTTATAAAGCGTGTTCATACCGGGGTCGTTGAATTGGGAGGCTATGGTCCCATATACCGGAAGTTTTTCAGCATCTTCATGCCACAAACCATGATTGCGCTGGTACTGTTTTTTCACATCCCTAAGCGCATCAAGAGCTCCACGTTTGTCAAATTTATTGATGGCAACAAGATCTGCAAAATCAAGCATATCGATCTTTTCCAACTGGGTGGCAGCACCAAATTCCGGCGTCATTACATACAGTGAAACATCTGAATGTTCCAGGATCTCTGTATCTGACTGCCCAATTCCAGAAGTTTCCAGGATGATAAGGTCATAATCTGCTGCTTTTAAAACCTGGATAGCTTCAGCAACATATTTAGAAAGCGCAAGATTGGATTGTCGTGTGGCCAAAGACCGCATATAAACCCGGGGACTGTTGATCGCGTTCATCCTGATACGGTCTCCTAAAAGGGCACCGCCGGTCTTTCTTTTAGAAGGGTCGACCGAAATGATCCCGATAGTTTTCTCAGGAAAATCAATAAGAAATCTTCTTACCAGTTCATCGACTAGAGAGGATTTCCCGGCCCCACCGGTTCCGGTGATACCAAGAACAGGAGTTTCGCTTTTTTTATTTGATTCATGGATCTGGTCCAGAGTTCCTTTTGCAACTTCAGGAAAGTTTTCGGCAGAAGAGATCACTCGGGCGATCGCGCCGTATTTTTTCTCTGAAAGATGTTTCACCTCCCCGTTAAGTTTATCTCCCAAAGGGTAATCAGATTTTTCTACAAGATCGTTGATCATACCCTGAAGTCCAAGTTCACGGCCATCGTCTGGCGAATAGATCCTGGTGATCCCGTAATCCTCGAGTTCTTTGATCTCTTCCGGCAGGATCACTCCGCCACCGCCGCCAAAGATCTTGATATGCCCCGCTCCTTTTTCCTGTAGCAGGTCATGCATATACTTGAAATATTCGGTATGCCCTCCCTGATAAGAGGTCATGGCGATCGCATTGGCATCTTCCTGTATCGCACAATTCACCACTTCTTCCACACTGCGGTCATGGCCCAAATGTATCACTTCCACGCCGGTAGACTGTATGATGCGGCGCATGATGTTGATTGCCGCGTCATGCCCGTCAAAAAGGGAGGCAGCAGTTACAATTCTTACTTTATTCCTGGGTTTATAAGGAGCTTGTTGTTCCATACTTTTCGAAAACGTTTTAGTGCACGCAATTTACAAATTTAGAAGTGAAGATGCCATAATCTGGAATCTATTCAATATAGGGTGTGAAAAATGCGATTTTTCAAATATTTTTCGGAATAAGGATAACTTTTGTTTATGATTTTCTTCTCTTCGGAATCCATAACTTTGAAAAAAGCCGAATATGAAAAAACTTATACTTCTATTGATGTTTCCGCTTTTGGCGGGGTGTTCAGAATTGCAACAAATAGCCGATTCTCTTCCGCAGGAGGGCGGTTACATTTCAAATGACCAAATCGCCGCCGGATTAAGACAGGCGCTGGACAAAGGAATCGACACGCAGGTGTCAAAACTGGCGCAGGAAAATGGCTTTTTCAGCAATGAGCTGGTGAGGATCACGCTTCCACCGGAATTGCAAAAAGTGGATAAAACCCTGAGAGATGTTGGCCTGAGTTCCCTTGCAGACGAAGGCCTCAAGGTGCTTAACCGTGCCGCTGAAGATGCCGTGCAGGAAGCAACCCCTATTTTTGTGAACGCGGTGAAAGAGATCACTTTTACCGATGCACGAAATATTCTGTTGGGAGAAGATACGGCCGCAACAGCTTATCTTTCTGGCAAGACCAGTGATCAGCTTTATACAAAATTTAACCCGGTGATCAGTAACTCTCTTGACGAGGTCGGTGCAACGCAGGTGTGGAGCAATATCATTCAACGTTACAACCAACTTCCGTTAACATCAAATGTAAATCCCAACCTACCCGATTATGTTACCCAGGAGGCTCTAAAAGGAGTTTTCACAATGATAGCCGTCGAGGAAAGGGAGATCAGGAACAACTTTTCTGCAAGAACCACAGATCTTCTAAAAAGGGTTTTTGCCCTGCAGGATAAAAAACAGCTGTAAAGAACAGCACTCAAAAAACTCCTTTTTGACACCTCTCAAAAAGGGCTTTTTATATGGTTATTCACAATACCCATTTTTGGTGAGCTCCCGCCAATTCTGAAGAAGTACCTGCCTAAGTGTAAACTTTTTAACAATACCGGCTGCCGCTTATTCAACTTTTACAATAAAGTTAACTTAGGCTTATGAATCCTTAGACAAGCTACTGAATATCTTTGTGATATAACAAAAAGCATATGTTTCGACTCTTTGAACCACGTTCCACTTTGGAAAGGCTGCAGGAAAAGTATACTTTTTTGATGCGGCGTTCTTTTGAGCTTGCTGTTGTCGATAAAAATCGCAGCGATCTGCTCAACGAGAAAGCCTGCAAAATTCTGCAGGAAATAAGGCGTATGGAAAAAAATCAGGATGCCGCCAACTCGGCGTGAAGCTTCCTGAAGTATTCGAAGGCCTCTATCAGGCGCGAGCCATACCAGCTAAAATATTCCCCATCCACTATCCGGATGCAGTCCTTCCTCACCAATTTTCTCAGCTCTTCTTTATCATCTTCTTTAAACGGAAAAGGTTCTGTTGACAACAAGACCAGATCAGGCTCCAGCTTTTGAAGCTCCTCTGGCCTTACCTCGGGATACCTGGATTTGCTTCCGGCGAATACATTGCTGAAGTTATTCAGCGCTAACAGGTGATCTATAAAAGTATCTTCGGCCACCACCATCCACGGATTTTTCCAGATAAAGTAGGCGGCTTTCTTTTGCGGCCTTTCAGCAATGAACTCCAGAAAAGCTGTTTTTTCATCCAGAATTTTTCCAACAATTTCTGAAGCTTTTTCTTTCGCGCCAAAGATCATCCCGTACTCCCTGATGAGCTCCAGCGAATCATCAATGGTCTTTATATCTGAAACATGTACAGGAGCAATTTGCTGCAGCTCTTCCACCATTTCCGGCGTATTCTCCTCCTTATTACATAAGATGATGTCGGGTGCGAGTTTGGCGATCTTTTCAGGATCCACCTGCTTGGTACCGCCAACCAACTCTTTTTTCTTGCGCAAATCGCGGGGATGCACGCAAAACTTTGTGACACCCACAATACGATCTTCAAGGCCAAGGTCAACTAACAATTCGGTTTGACTGGGCACCAAAGAAACAATACGTTGGGGAGTTTTCTTCAGTTCAAGCCTTCTGTTCAATTGATCAAAAAAAATCATCATTCAGCTGTTTTTCAGATAATTATATAATATAGCAAGAAAAATCTGAAAGAAGAAAATTTAAGAAATTAAAACATCCCGAAAATGTCATTTTTGAGCCTATAGGAAAGTTGCCATTTGCTGCTGCAGCTCTTTGGCTTTTACCGCTGCGGCTTCAGCAAAATCAATTTTAGAAGAAGCATAGATCACCGCACGCGAAGCATTGATTAAAAGTCCCACATTTCTAGTCAATCCATACTCGCAAACTTGCTGCAGGTTACCGCCCTGTGCCCCCACTCCCGGCACCAATAAAAAATTCTCGGGAATGATCTCGCGAATTTCCTTTAAAAATTCGGCTTTGGTAGCTCCTACCACGTACATGAGATTTTGCCCGTTTTTCCAGGTTCTGGATGTTTGCAATACTTTTTTGTAGAGCTCTTCCCCATCTACTATTTGAGTCTGGAAATCGAAAGCCCCCTTATTTGAGGTAAGAGCAAGTAGAATGGTATGCTTGTCCCGGTACTCTAAAAAGGGTTCTACGGAATCTTTTCCCATGTAGGGCGCCACGGTAACCGAATCGAAATTTAGGTCCTCAAAAAAGGCCTTTGCGTACATGCCTGAAGTATTTCCTATATCTCCCCGTTTGGCATCGGCTATGGTAAAGATCTCGGGATGCTTCTCGTTAAGATAACCGATGGTTTTACCCAAGGCTTCCAAACCTTTGATCCCGTATGCTTCATAAAATGCAAGATTGGGTTTGTATGCTACAGCAAATTGCTGCGTAGCGTCAATGATTGCTTTATTGAAAGAAAATATCGGATCTTCTTCATCTAACAAATGCTGCGGAATCTTTTCCAGGTCCACATCAAGACCTATACACAAAAAGGATTTTTTGCGTCTAATTTCTTCTACGAGTTGTTGGGTTGTCATGAGGTTGGGTTAGAAAGAAAAAAGCTGCCGGGAGTGCCGGCAGCTTTAAATTATAATTTAAAAGACATCTGAGTTTGCCTTCAGCTTTTCGGTATTTTCTACGAGCTGAAGTTCGTCGAGTATCTTTTGAATGTCTCCGTTAATGATATTTCCAAGATCGTACAGGGTAAGACCAATGCGGTGATCGGTTACCCTTCCCTGGGCGTAATTATACGTACGAATCTTGGCACTACGGTCACCACTGGATACCATCGAATTCCTCTTGGCAGCATCAGCTTCCATTTTTTTGGCCAGTTCCATTTCGTACAATCTGGATCTAAGCACACGAAAGGCCTTGTCCTTATTCTTGTGCTGCGATTTTTGATCCTGACACTGTGCCACCAATCCGGTTGGAACGTGAGTCAATCGTACCGCTGAATAAGTTGTGTTTACCGACTGTCCTCCCGGTCCCGAAGAGCAGAAGTAGTCGATACGAACATCTTTCGGGTCGATCTCCACATCAAATTCTTCAGCTTCAGGTAACACCATTACCGTAGCTGCTGATGTATGCACCCTTCCCTGGGTTTCAGTTTGTGGGACACGCTGGACACGATGCACCCCGGCCTCAAATTTTAAAGTTCCGTAGACGTCTTCCCCGGTAACATCAAAAATGATCTCTTTGAATCCGCCGCTGGTTCCCTCGCTAAAGTCAACGATCTGGTGTTTCCAGCCTTTGCTTTCAATATATTTTGTGTACATGCGGTAAAGGTCTCCCGCAAAGATACTGGCCTCATCCCCACCGGTACCGGCACGAATCTCCATCACCACATTCTTGGCGTCTTCAGGATCTTTAGGCACCAGCATCATACGAATTTTCTCCTCCAACGCAGGCAATTCCTCCTTGGCCTCCTCCATCTGCATCTTGGCCATTTCGGTCATTTCAGGATCACTGCCGTCGGCAATGATCTCCTCGGCTTCCAAAATATTTTGGGTGATCGTCATGTAT
>JBAVJE010000381.1:0-2760 GCA_049687615.1 Salinimicrobium sp.
CACCAATCTAATTCCACTTTTTAGGGAAGCAGATATTTTACTGGCAGATTCCACCTCGGTCATTACTGAGTTTTTACTGCAGGAAAAGGCTGTAGTAACCTTCAGGAATTCTAAACCCGGCCCCCAGTTAATAAATGTCACCGAAGTGAAAGATGTGGAAGCAGCGCTTTCTGAAGGTCTTGATCCCCAAACCCAACTTCTGGAAATAATTCAGGCTTTTAATCAGAAAGTGCATCCATATAAAGATGGGTTATCAAGCAAAAGACTTATCGATGCCTGCCTGGAATTTCTTCATGCAGATAAAAAAGGTTTGAAACCAAAGCCTCTAAACCTTATCCGAAAATTTCAGGAAAGAAAGAAACTCGGTTATTTTACACTTAAGACTTACCGCAGGCCTCCAACTCTATAGTATTTAAGTCCAAAAAAATCTCTAAATAAAAAAGTTTTGGGATTGGGAGAGTTGATCGATGATCTAATCTCCTAATTTTTATTCTTATAAAGACCGATTGAAGTTTTAAAGTTTTTGAAGTGTAGCTTTAAATTCAAATTGATTCTATTTTTGAAACTCAATAGATCCCAGGATTCAGCCTTGACCAAATCTTCCATAATTTCGGCAGTCCGCTCTTTTGAAATATGGAATTCATAGAGTTTTTTAGGATCTATATTCCCATAACCCAAAAATCTATTTTCCATGTTTTTGGAATGAATGATACTCAACCATAACCTCTGATGCCTTATCCGGGTCATATTTTTTTCATATTTCCAGGAGCCATGGCGCTTTCTAAACCAAACTGTTTTTAAATTTTCCTTTTTCTCGATAAGGCTCATAAAAGGATTGTTAAGTTGAATATAGGCTCCCAAACGGGAATTCTCTCCAATTTCCAAACTGTAACCATCAACAATATCAAGTGCCTGGTGTTCCTGTTTATCAAAGTAACTTTGAATAACCTCTGTATATCTTTCATGAATACAATCGTCGTTATCAAGGCGGGAAGTAATGACATATTCTTCGGAATCAAGCTTTTGGATATTTTTAATGATCTCCGGCAAAAAACTATTCATTCCCTCAATAAAAAACGGAAGGAAATTCTCGTAAGATTTTCTGTATTCTTCGACCTTCTGTCTATACGCTTCAGGGGTATTAGTATCAAAAAACACTAACCATTTAAAGTTTTGGTTGACTTGGTTTTTTACCGAACTAAAACAAAAGTTTTCAAAAAGATCAAACCGCTCTTTTAACCATTCTTCAGAGAGGGCCTTATCGTTATTTTTTGTAGTCGCCCAATTTTCAGCTTTTAAATTAAATCGGGTAAGAATATAATGTTGAAACATACATGGTTTCTTAAAAAGTTCTACAGTTAGAGTTTATTAATTTCTGGTTTATTTACGTTTAAGCTTCTTCTTCAACAATTCCTTCTTATGTCGCTTGGTAAAAAAGCGTTGATTATATCCCCACATTTGCTTAAAAACTTCAGAAGGAGACTCCTTTATTTGCCTGGCATATTCTTCGGCCATGATCTCGTAAACAGCTTTTTCCCTGGATAGACGTTCAAAATTCCGAAGTCTTTCTGTGAGATTCAATGTTTTAAAGTTCATCCTGTTAAGATCTACCAGGTAGAAGTCATAACCATTATTCTTGATCTTGATAAGGGTGTTACCGGGAGAGTGATCTAAAAATTCGACCCCTTTTTCATGTAGTTCAAAAGTAAAACGTGTAAAGGCTCGCAGGATATCTGCATGGCCTTCCTTTTTAAGATCCAGGTCCCTAAAAGTAAGATCATAATCCAAATGTTCGCTTACGTAAAAACTCTTAAAAAACGCCACGGCAGTAACTTCTTCAGCATAAGCGATGGGAGCAGGAGTGTTTATCCCTCTTTTCAAAAGTTCCTTCGCATACTTAAAAGATCTTTCGGCCTTTGATTTTCTAAAAAAACGATAGGCTATTTTATTTACAACATTTGGTACTTTAAAAGCCTTGATGTTTAGCTCCTTTCCACCCACGGAAACCGCCTTTAGAACATTCCTTTTTCCCGGACCGATTTTTCGACCTTCCTGTTCAAAATTATCAAGAGCCTGAGTGATCTCCTTTTTATGAGAGGAAAATGTTTCATCAATGATTATCTTCATAAAACCCAAAACTTTTCAGCAAAGTTAACTTTTTGCGCTTGCATATACTTTATGTCTTAAAATTTATAATAATGAAACTAAAAACGGGTCAACAGGAAATCAGGTTTCTAAGGGGTCAAAAATGGCATTTTTAATCCCTATTTTTGCACATTCACCGGTTGCCTCTCGTATGGAAGAGTTTTATTTTACCTTCGCAGATACAGGTCCGGCATATATGGTTACAAAAAAAGGTTTATGAAAGTGCTTCATTTATCGGCAGTAAGAAACTGGGGCGGCGGGGAAAAGCATATCGAAAACCTGTGCCTGGAAATGCGGGACCATCATCCCGAAGTAACCAATATTGTTTTGTGCAAAAAAGATGATCTTTTTGAAAAAAGCCTCAAAAAGCAGAATATTCAGCATTATAGTTCTCCTGTCTTCACGAATTTTGATTTTAGGTTTGCGCTAAAAATAAGCAGGATTTGCAGGAAAGAAAAGATAGAACTCATTCATATCCATGACCCTAAAGCCCTGGCGCTGGCCGTTGCTGCCGACAAATTTTTTGATCTTCCTCCTTTCGTTTTCAGTAAAAAAACCTCTTTTCCTATAAGAGAGCGCAAAAGCACCCTTTATAAATACAATTACCCGAAGATC
>JBAVJE010000382.1:0-2965 GCA_049687615.1 Salinimicrobium sp.
ATGGTAGAAGGCCTAATGGTACTGGCGATGGGGCCATTGATATCACAAGAGATGTCGGCAACATAACGAATTTTAAAGGCCGGAGATTTAACATCTTCGGCAGTATAAAATGCGGGAGCGCCGTCCCCGTAAAAGTGACCGGCGATAAAGAAATCGCTGGTGCGGGTGAACCTTAAAAAATTTGATTCATAAAGGTCTGGATGCCGGTAAAATTCCTGCACATCTCCCGTTCTCCCATCCTTGCGTTTATTATAATCCAACACGTCGATATGGCAATAGACAGGCTCCTCAAAAGAGGCTTGAAGATATTCCTCAACATTCACCTTTTGGATAAGCAAATGCTCCAGGATCTCCTGTGCACCACGGGCAACTTTGCCGCTTCCGGTGAGCACGATCTTCATGGCGGGCAACTTGATCTTATCCAACTCTGCCATCATGGCATTAAGATCGGGCAAGGTTTCAGCTTTAGGCAGCTCAAAAATGCCTTTTTTGAGACCTATCGCGCGAAAGCCGTTGTAGGCGCCCACCAGGCCGGCATATCTGCCAAAGCCAATCAATCGGTGACCGCCTTCATTGACGATTACTTCATGGTCATAAAGTTCGATGTTATTTTTAATGATTTCCCTTAAAAGATCACGGTTGTAAGGCTGTTTTTTGATGGTGTGGGAAAAGAAGAAGTACTTTTTATTCGGAATAAGTTCGGGAATAGGAACTTCTTTCACTCCCAGCATCACATCACAATCCCTAATATCCTTACAAACCTGAAAGCCGGCATCGCGGTACTCCTGATCTGAAAAAATTCGAATGTCTGAGCTTTCTACTTTAAAATCTGCCTCGGGAAAGCGTTTTTTCGCTTCCTGTAATTTTTGTGGAGAGAACACTACCCGCCTGTCTGGCGGAGTTTTTCTTTCTTTAATAAGGGCAAATTTTATCATATTTGAGTAAGGGTTTTGCTGGTTACTGAAGACAAGTTTCAAAGATAGGAAATTAATACTATCTTTGGGCTGCGGCAGGGATTGCAGCGGCATCCCCCGATCTTTTATCGGGGATACAGCGCAAAGCCCGGTACACCGAAGCTTTAGCGTAGGTGTAGCCGCCCTAATTATCCTCCTTCGCGCCAGGCTTCGGAGTACAAGCTTGGCATGAAAAGTGCGATAAGTAAGGAAAATAAGTTCTTTTTATAATGGGGTCGACTTGGTTTTGACAGCGGGTCTAATTGAGTTGTAAGCACGTCGAGCGCTGGGAAATAGCTCGTAAATCTCATTTTTCACACTTTTTTAAACGGCGAGAATAACTACGCCTTGGCTGCATAATCTGAATCATAGTAGGATAGCTTAGTCCCTGCAAGGCAGGGAGCCAAGATGTCTCGTGGAAGCCTTGATTTACGGCGTCCACACCAGAGGCACCGATAAAGTAAATATAGTAACCACAGGGCCTTGATGTGGTTGTGAAACTTAACTGAGGATACGTGTAAAGTTGGTGGTTTTCGGCCGGCTTTGCATCGACAACCAAACGAAGACTAAGCGTGAAGAAAGCATCTGAATTGCTTGTTTGGACGAGGGTTCGAACCCCTCCGACTCCACCTACGCCCTCCATAGCTTCTGTTTTTTCAGAAGCGACGGAGGGCTTTTTATTTGAAGTTACTTCCAAAACTACTAGACGTTTGAGGGCTTCGGTGGACACAGGTCCACCTTAAAAATAATAAATCAATGGATCTACCTTACGGCGTATATATCTTAAAATGTTCTAATGGGCAATATTATACCGGCTATTCCGAAAATATTGAAAAACGGCTGGTAGCTCATAGTAAAGGTGAAGTACACTTCACTAAAGATAAATTACCTGTGCAATTAGTTCATCTTTCCCTGTTCCAGAATAAAAAGAAAGCCTTTGACTTTGAACGATACCTCAAATCAGGTTCGGGAGCAGCATTTAGAAACAAGCGCCTTTTATAATTCCTATAAATCAAGCAGTTTTCCTGTTCTAAGACGCCTGGACCGCAGGGACAGAAAAAGCTTAGCTGCACCTGCCTTCCGGCAGGCCGGTTTGCTGTACGGGATTCATTGAAGGAAGGCGCAGCCAACCCCTCCGACTTCAACATTGGCTACCAGCCTAATAAAAATACCCGTCAACATTGAGTTGACGGGTATTTTCTTCAGATCAAAATAAAAACTATTCTGCCAAAAACTCTTCTTTAGTTTTCAGGTCGATCGACTTTTTCTCTGCCTTCTCCAGCTCTTTATTCATTTTTGAAGCATACTTTTTCTCCATCTTTTTAAGATCATCCCAGGCCGCTTGAAGTTGTTTCTCATACTCATCTGCATTGATGTAATGAACCGGAGCCGGTTTATCAAAACTCTGCGCTACCTGATTATAAAGATCATTTAGCTTCTCTCTAAGCTCATCTTCAGCTTCCTGCACATACCTGTCACCAGTGGTTACAACCAGTCTCGATTTTAGGTCGGTCAATTCCGAAGACATCTTTTTCGCATTTTTGGAATCTGTTTTTTCCAGAGCTTTCACATAAGTATCTATTCGGTATCCCAGGTAGGCAAGATCTTCTACTGCGTCAAAAAGGCGTAAAGTCAGCTTCCTGTTCTCCTCACGCTCTGCGGCTGTAATATTGGATGCAGGATCGTTCTTCACACTGAACATATGCTCATGACTATCTTTGCCTTTAGTAATTAACACCTTATAATCACCTGCAAGAACTCGGGGAGCAACAACAAAGGAAGGAACCTTCCCAACGGCCACTTTTGGCACCTTTTGGTGATAATCCCATTTTACAATATTTAGCCCTTTTGATTTCCCCGGAGCCGGACTAGCCACTATGTTCCCATTTGAATCCATTATGTCCATTGACATCTTACCGAAGGTGTGCCTTTTCTTAAGAAAGTACATGAGCTTCGCCTGAGAACTTGGATTTGCCCCCACAAATTGTGTTTCGCTACTGGCGCCTCCAAAG
>JBAVJE010000383.1:0-6732 GCA_049687615.1 Salinimicrobium sp.
TATTAATTCTTCTCCCCCATTATCGTCAGCATCAATTTTCTGCTGCCACCATGGTTACGGTGCTCACAAAGATAAATTCCCTGCCAGGTGCCCAGGTTTAAGCGACCGTTGGTTACCGGAATTTGCAAAGAAGTATCCAGTAAAGATGCTTTGATATGCGCCGGCATATCATCGGGACCTTCAAAAGTATGTTTGTAGTAAGGCTGATTCTCGGGAACCATTTTATTGAAGTGGCTCTCAAAATCTTCCCTAACCGTGGGATCGGCATTCTCATTTATCGTTAAACTCGCGGAGGTGTGCTTAATGAAAACAAAGAGTATCCCCACTTGAACTTTTCTCAACTCGGGAAGCTGCTCTAATATCTCGTCTGTAACCAGATGAAACCCGCAGGGACGGGCTTTCAATTTTATTTCTTTCTGAAAAAAAGTGCTCATAAAATTGCTTTTTTGACACTTTACAATTTATATAAATCAACGGCATTTTCTCCTAATATTTTCTGAAGACTTGCCGCAGAAGAATAGCTTTTCATAAACTCAAATGTTTGTTCATATGAATTTAGGTCTCGGCTACGCTCGCTGCGACAGAAAAACAATCCCACCCGCCAAGGCATATATATATTCGTTGTGGGTTTAAATTCTCGTTTTTGATGGACCAGACCTGAAAGATTTGACCAGGCCTTGACGGAATTGTTTTTGGCGCACTGGGAAAAGTATTTCCCCACTGCAAAGGGAAAGAAATTCAAATTTTAGGTCTTCTGCTTTTTCTTCTTGGCTGCAGGGAACAAAACATTATTCAATATCAACCTATAACCCGGGGAATTTGGGTGCAATTCCAGCTCGGTCTTGGGATCACCTACCATGTGCTGATAATCTTCGGGATCATGACCTCCGTAAAATGTGAAAAAACCGTTGCCTTTGATTCCGTGGATGTAACGAGCTTCCCCGTTGATCTTGCTTTCCCCCATCACCAGAACCGTAGGCTTTATGGTGGAAGGATTGTAAGAAGTAGTTTGCCCCATAAAACCTTTGATCAACATCGTATGGTTTTGAGTCAACATGGTCGGGATCGGGTCCCATTTAGCAGAATATTCCATTAGACTAAAATAATCGGCATCCATAGGGATCTTCCTTTTAGCTGTCATGTCTATGGATGAAAACTCGTAGACCATCGGGTCCCTTTCCAGAATAAAATCTGTAAAGGCGAAAGTTTTGCTGAAATCAAGTTTATTTTGATAATCGGCCTCACTGGGATCGCCGTCGAACATAGCTTCAGCAATATCCACGTCTTCGGCGGCAAGTGCGATATCAAAACTGTCGGTTGCACTGCACATGGCAAACATGAAGCCGCCGCCAACTACGTAATCTCTAATCTTTAAAGCAACCGCAAGTTTTTCTTCGGAAACCTTCACGTATCCTAGTCTTTGCGCCAAGGCTTCTGAATTCTTCTTATCTTCTATATACCAGGGTGCGTTGCGATAACTGCGATAAAATTTCCCATACTGGCCGGTGAAATCTTCATGATGAAGGTGCAGCCAGTCAAAAAGAAGTAAGGCATCATTGAGTACCTGCTCGTCATAAATAGTTTCATATGGAATTTCGGCATATGACAGTACCATAGTCACAGCGTCATCCCAGGGGCTATTCCCTTCAGGTGAATATACCGCGATTTTCGGGGCTTTTTCGAGGAGTACAGCTTCCATATTCCTGGAAGGGCTACTAATTTCTACCTGTATTTCTTCAGCTTTACTGTCACTAAGCAGCTCATAAGAAACTCCTCTTATCTGGCATTCCTTGCGCAGGGCTTCAGAGTCTGGCATGAGGAAAGAACCGCCGCGATAATTGAGCAACCATTGCACCTTGACTCCCTGTGCCAGTTCCCAGTAGGTAATCCCATAGGCTTTGAGGTGGTTTTGCTGAGATTGGGCATCCATTGGGATCAGGATTTGCGAAGAAAAAGCTGAAACTGAAAACAGCAAAAAAAGGAGGCTCAAAAATGCCCTTTTTGAGGCCAATAAAAAACCGGAGCTGAAAGGGTTTTCAGTTCCGGTTTTTGAGATTTTTTTCGCACAAGGCTTTGAGTCCGAACTTTCGAAATTTTTAGAAAAGCGATTAAAACGGAACGTCATTATCATCATGCAAGTCATTCATCGAGCTTCCAAAGGCTTCATTGGCACTTGGCAAATGGCCGGGGTTAAATCCGTTGTCCCCCGCTTCATCATTCATTTTGGAATAAAATTCTGAAGGAGAATCGAAATCATCCAAGTTATCAAATTTACCCAAATGCCCGATAAATTTCAACCTAATATTCTCTAAACCACCATTTCTATGCTTTGCTACAATAAATTCTGCCTGGCCATCTGTAGGAGTTCTTTCTTCATCATCCCATTCCTCGATCTTATAATATTCAGGTCGATAAATAAAGGAAACAATATCGGCATCCTGCTCAATTGCTCCCGATTCCCGAAGGTCACTCAAAAGTGGCCTTTTAGAACCTCCCCTGGTTTCAACGGCACGCGAAAGTTGGGACAGCGCAATAACCGGAATATTTAATTCTTTTGCCAGAGCTTTAAGGTTCCTGGAAATGGTAGAAATTTCCTGCTCCCGGTTTCCACCTTTCTGGCTTCCGCCGGCGGTCATTAGCTGCAGGTAATCGATCACGATCAATTTTATACCATGTTGAGAAGCGAGCCGTCGAGCCTTTGCCCGCAAGTCAAAAATGGAAAGCGAAGGCGTATCATCAATAAACAGCGGTGCTTTTTCGAGGCCTTTCACTTTTACATTAAGTTGCTCCCACTCGTGTTTTTCAAGGTTTCCTGTACGCAGTTTTTCTGAAGACAGACCTGTTTCCGAAGATATTAAACGCGTGATCAACTGTACTGAAGACATCTCTAATGAGAAAAAGGCTACCGGAATATTTTGGCCCACAGAAATATTCCTTGCCATAGATAAGGTCAAAGCGGTTTTACCCATACCAGGACGTGCCGCAACGATGATCAAGTCACTGGGCTGCCAACCAGAGGTAAGGGTATCCAGTCTTTCAAAACCCGAAGGAATTCCAGAAAGTCCAGATTTATTTGAAATCTCCTCAATCTTCTTCTTCGCCTGCATTACAAGATCCTGCGCAGTTTCGGAAGATCGCTTAATGTTACCCTGGGTCACCTCATACAGCCTGGATTCTGCCATATCTAAAAGATCAAAAACATCTGTGGTTTCGTCGTAAGATTCCTCTATGATCTCGTTGGAAATTTTGATAAGACTACGCTGAATAAATTTTTGCAGAATAATACGCGCGTGAAACTCAATATGTGCCGATGAAGACACTTTTTGAGTAAGCTGCACCAGGTAAAAATCGCCTCCCACCTGCTCCAGTTTCTGATCTTTCCTCAATTGGTTAGAAACCGTTAATAAGTCAACAGGTTCAGAACTTTCAAATAACTTGAAGATGGCTTCGAAAATATATTGATGGGAGCTTTTGTAAAAGGCCTCCGGATGCAAAATATCAATCACCTCATCGACACCTTTTTTATCGATCATCATAGCCCCTAACACAACCTCCTCTAAATCAACTGCTTGAGGGGGGATTTTCCCCTTCTCAAGGTTGATGACGTTGCCTTGGCTGTAATTATAATTTTGAGGGGACTTAGCTTTTTCCATATAGCGAATGTAGAAAATTTGATTTTAGAACCTTCCTGAAAACCGTGCGTCTTAGTTCACAGGTTGTAAACAATTTAACTGTTGAAAACTTTATTTTTTTGTTGATAAGGCTAAAAAAATCCGAAGCTCCAGCTTCGGATTATATTCAGCAGTTATATCCAGAGAAGTTATCCTTTAAAAACTCCCATGTTAGCATATTTGTCCATTCGTTTTTTCACCAATTCTTCTGGTGATAAGTTTTTAAACTCCTCATAAGCTTCAGAAATGGCATTTTTAACTGTCTCAAAAGTTTTCTCCCTGTCGCTGTGAGCACCTCCAAGAGGTTCTTTCACGATTTCATCGATCAACTTTTGTTTTTTCATGTCCTTTGCGGTAAGCTTTAAAGCTTCAGCAGCCTTTTCTTTATACTCCCAGCTTCTCCACAAAATTGAGGAACAGGATTCCGGGGAAATTACAGAATACCAGGTATTCTCCAGCATCATCACCTTATCACCAACTCCAATTCCCAGGGCTCCCCCGCTTGCACCCTCACCAATGATCACAACGATAATGGGTACTTTAAGACGGGTCATTTCAAGAATATTTCTCGCGATGGCTTCTCCCTGCCCTCTTTCTTCGGCTTCAAGGCCGGGATAAGCTCCAGGGGTATCTATAATCGACACGACGGGAACACCAAATTTCTCTGCAGATTTTATAAGACGCAGTGCCTTACGATAACCTTCAGGATTTGCCATTCCAAAGTTGCGGTACTGCCGGGTCTTTGTATTGTTCCCTTTTTGCTGACCAATGAACATGTAGCTTTGGTCCCCAATTTTTCCAAGACCGCCAATCATTGCTTTATCATCCTTGACATTTCGGTCACCGTGCAATTCCAGAAAAGATTTTCCGCAGATAGCGTTAATATAATCAAGGGTATATGGACGATTTGGATGCCTTGAAAGCTGAACGCGCTGCCAGGCGGTTAAATTCTTGTAGATTTCTTTCTTGGTATCATTTAGCCTTTTCTGGATCTGCTTACAGGTCGCAGAAACGTCCACTTCACTCTCCTGTCCAATAGCACAGGCTTTCTGATACTGTTCTTCCAACTCTTTTATAGGTAATTCAAAATCTAAATATTCCATAGGGAGTTTTGTGGTTTAATTTAAAATCAGCGTACAAATATAACAACTTTAAAAGGAGCTTTTCCTCTGTCTTCTAATTTTTATCCTCGTTTTGAGAATGCCGTTAAGGATAACCGTTGAGAGAATAATAAGTGCCCCATAATAGAATCCCGGACTCATTTTCTCTTCACTACCAAAGATTAAAAAGGCGAGCAAGATGCCGTATACCGGTTCCAGATTTATTGTAAGCATGATCGTATAGGGACTCAAATGCCGCATCACCGCTACTGAAGCAATAAAAGCATAGGCAGTGCAAACCGAGGCCAGGATAATAAGGTAACCCCAATCTGCTGCGGAAACATTAAAGAATTCGATCGAAAATCCTGCCGAAGGATTTCCGAAGAGCGACATCAATAAAAGATAAATACTGATAGCACCTGTTCCGGTTAGGAGTTCGTAAAATGAGATTACCGAAGCATCTTCACGTTTTGCCAGTTTACCGTTTATTAGTGCAAATACGGCAGACAGAAAAGCCGAAATCAATGCCAGGACAATACCTTTCAAAAATTCTGTTTCTACCTTAAATATTATATACAGTCCAAATACTACAATAATTCCAAAGAGCACCTCATACCAGATCACCTTTCGTTTGTAAAAAATGGGTTCCATGATTGAAGTAAAAAAGGCACCGGTAGAAAGCACCGCCAGGGTGATGGAAACATTGGAGGCTTTAATGGCGCCAAAGAATGTAAGCCAGTGTATGGCAATGATTACGCCTGCGATAAGCATCACCCAGACTCTTTTGGCCCCGAGCTTCAGGTCTTTTTTCTTCCACTTTATCCAGATAAAGATGAAGCCGCTGGCCAATAGCATCCTGTACCAGACGAGGGGTACGGCATCAAGAGAAATCAAGGCACCCAATACGGCGGTGAAGCCCCAGATAAACACGATGACGTGAAAGTGAAGGTAGCTGCGCAGCTTATCGTTTTGCATTGTAGAGCAGGTAAACGGCTAAAATTCCGAAGAAGATGTTAGGGAACCACACTGCTATAAGGGGCGAAAAAGTGGATTGTTCGGCAATAGTCCCAAAAACCTTGTCCATGAAAATAAAAACAAAAGCCAGCGTAATGCCCAGTGCGAGATTCACTCCCATTCCTCCCCTTCTTTTCATGGAGGAAACCGCGACGGCAATGACGGTTAGAATATAAGCTGAAACGGGAAGGCTCCAGCGTTTGTAGGCCACAACCATGTAACGGTTAATGTTACCCGAACCCCGTCTTTTCTCCTGCTCAATAAAATCATTAAGTTCGTTATAGTTAAGGGTCTCGGCCATATAGGAAACAGGCGTCAATTCGTCAAACTCAAAAGGAAGTATAGTATCCTTCGTGATCTTAGAGATCAACTTATCACCATTCTCCCCAATAATTCTTTTGTTATAGTTTGTAAGCGTATAGGTGGAATCTTCATTCAACTGAAGTTGGGAAGCGCTCATTTTATACACCAATCGGTTTCCGTCAAAATGTTCAAGAGTAAAGTTACGTGCCGAATTTGTTCTTGGTTGAAAATGGGAGGCGTATATAAATTCATTGTCATTAATCTGCCTATAGACATCGCTTGTCTCCTGGACTTCACTCCCCCTTTTGAGATAGGTATATTTAAACTCGTTGAACCCTTTACTGGCACTTGGCGCTAAATACATTCCAAGAAAGAGTGCTCCAATACTTACAAGGGTAGCTCCAATAAGGTAGGGTCTTAAGAATCTTCCAAATGAGACCCCGCTACTCAAAAATGCGATTATTTCGGTGTTTTGCGCCAATTTTGAGGTAAACCATATCACCGAAAGAAACAAGAAAAGCGGAAAAAGCAAATTGGCGAAATAGACGGTGAAGTCTATATAATAATTGACCACCTCCATAAAAGGCACCTCATTCTCCAGGATCTTATCGATTTTTTCGGCAAGGTTGACGGTAATTCCAATA
>JBAVJE010000384.1:0-6342 GCA_049687615.1 Salinimicrobium sp.
TCTGGAATTCACCATTCACACCTGGAACGCTTACAGAATCTACTTCTGCACTTAACAGGACTGCTTCCGGAGTTACTATTTCTAAATACATATTTGTTTTTATTTAGAAGAGGTGATATAAACTGACCCCTCTGCCCTTCGGGCATCTCCCCTTTTCGAGGGGAGATTTTATTAACTTCTTTTAAGCTTAAGGAATGATTAGGCTTCAGCAAGCATTTTCTCTCCGGCTTCGATCGCTTCTTCGATGGTTCCTTTAAGGTTGAAAGCAGCTTCAGGAAGGTGATCCAACTCTCCATCCATAATCATGTTGAAACCTTTGATCGTCTCTTTAATGTCAACAAGCACTCCTTTAAGCCCTGTAAACTGTTCGGCTACATGGAAAGGCTGAGACAAGAAACGTTGAACACGTCTTGCACGTGACACGGCAAGTTTATCTTCTTCAGAAAGTTCTTCCATACCAAGGATAGCAATAATATCCTGAAGTTCTTTATAACGCTGAAGTAACTCTTTTACTCTTTGAGCACAATCGTAGTGTTCATCTCCAAGAATATCTGCAGTAAGAATTCGAGAGGTTGAATCCAACGGGTCTACCGCAGGATAGATACCAAGCTCGGCAATTTTACGAGAAAGTACTGTTGTCGCATCCAGGTGGGCAAAAGTTGTTGCTGGCGCCGGGTCGGTCAAGTCATCTGCAGGTACGTAAACCGCCTGTACAGAGGTAATAGATCCATTCTTGGTAGAAGTAATACGCTCCTGCATCGCACCCATTTCGGTTGCAAGTGTAGGCTGGTAACCTACCGCCGATGGCATACGACCAAGAAGTGCAGACACCTCTGAACCTGCCTGGGTGAAACGGAAGATATTATCTACGAAGAAAAGTACGTCTTTCCCCTGTCCTTCACCGGCTCCATCACGAAAGTATTCAGCAATGGTAAGTCCAGAAAGAGCCACACGAGCACGTGCTCCGGGAGGCTCATTCATCTGTCCGAATACGAAAGTAGCTTTAGACTCTTTTAAAGCAGCTTTATCTACTTTTTGAAGATCCCAACCACCGTTTTCCATAGAGTGCATGAAGTCATCACCGTATTTGATAATACCAGATTCAAGCATCTCTCTCAAAAGGTCATTTCCTTCACGTGTTCTCTCTCCAACTCCTGCAAACACCGAAAGACCACCGTGACCTTTAGCAATATTATTAATAAGTTCCTGAATCAATACAGTCTTACCAACCCCTGCACCTCCAAAAAGGCCAATTTTACCTCCTTTTGCATAAGGCTCAATAAGGTCAATAACTTTGATTCCTGTAAAAAGAACTTCTGTAGAAACAGATAAGTCTTCAAATTTTGGAGCTTCACGGTGAATTGGAAGTCCATTTTCATTAGCTTTTGGTAAGTTCCCAAGTCCATCGATGGCATCTCCAACCACGTTGAACAATCTACCGTACACATCTTTTCCAACCGGCATTTGAATTGGTGCTCCTGTTGAGATCACTTCAACTCCACGGCTAAGACCGTCGGTGGAATCCATGGAAACCGTTCTAACAGTATCTTCTCCAATGTGAGACTGAACCTCAAGAACTAACACAGAACCATCTTTTCGGTTAATTTCCAAAGAATCGTAGATTCTCGGCAAATCATTCTCTGTGTCGAACCTTACGTCAACAACAGGTCCGATAACTTGTGCAACTTTACCTGTAATTTTAGACATTATCTAATCCTTTATTGTTTGTTTTTATAAATAGCTAAAAAAGAACAACTTTTTGTGATATACAAAAAGTCTTTTCCTTTTTCAGGCTGCAAAGATAGTTTTTTTGAATAAAAGTCTATCAGAGAAATAACAACTTTTTAGGATATCCAAAAAGTTGATTTTTAAGCACTTCTTCTGAAGTAGACATTTTTATCCCATTTTTTAGCGATACAATGAAAACGATTGAGGAAATAAAATTTCTCAATAAAAAACCCGAAGCGATGGCTTCGGGTTTTCAAATCTTTGAGAAATATTCTATTCCACAGTAACCGACTTCGCCAGGTTCCTTGGTTGATCTACGTTCTTCCCAAGCATAACCGCAATGTGGTAAGATAATAGCTGAAGCGGAATAGTTGTAATCAATGGTGTAAGCGACTCAATGGTATCTGGTACTTCAATCACATAATCTGCCAGGTCACGAACACTGGTATCGCCTTCTGTAACAATTCCAATGATCTTACCCTGTCTTGATTTGATTTCCTGAATATTACTCACCACCTTCTCATAATGCCCTTTTCGGGTAGCGATGACTACCACCGGCATTTCTTCGTCGATAAGGGCGATAGGACCGTGTTTCATCTCGGCTGCAGGATAACCTTCAGCATGAATGTAAGAGATCTCTTTAAGTTTTAAAGCTCCTTCTAACGCCACAGGGAAATTATAACCTCTTCCCAGGTAAAGGCAGTTTTTGGCATCTTTATATTTGAAAGCAACGTTTTTAATATGTTCATTAGACTCCAGCGCCACCTCGATCTTATGCGGAATGGTTTCCATTTCTCTAAGATGCATGTGAAAATCTGAATTGGAGATACTGCCTTTTGCTTTAGCCAGTTTCAAGGCCATCAAGGTCAAAACAGTGATTTGCGTGGTAAAGGCTTTTGTCGAAGCCACCCCAATTTCGGGACCCGCATGGGTATAGGCCCCGGCATTGGTTTCTCTTGAGATGGAAGAACCAACTACATTACAAACACCAAATACAAAAGCACCTTTTTCTTTAGCCAACTTTATAGCCGCCATGGTATCGGCGGTTTCTCCACTTTGGGAAATCGCGATCACAATATCATCTGAATTGATGACAGGATTTCTGTACCTGAATTCGGAAGCGTATTCAACTTCTACCGGAATTCTGGCAAGATCTTCAAACACATACTCGGCTACAAGACCTGCATGCCATGAAGTTCCGCAGGCAACTATAACAATACGTTTCGCATTAAGGAAACGCTCGAGGTTGTCATCTACCCCGGCCATTCGGATCATCCCGGCATCAACTTGCAAGCGACCTCTAAAGGTATCGGTAATCGCATTTGGCTGCTCGTAGATCTCCTTGAGCATGAAATGATCGAAATTATTCTTTTCGATCTGCTCCAGGTTTAATTGCAGTTCCTGAATATAAGGATCAACAAGACTGTCGTCTTTGATCTTTCTTACTTTTACGCCTTTGTTTCTACGCACAACTGCCATTTCACCGTCTTCAAGATAAATAGCATTAGAGGTAAACTCTATAAAAGGCGAAGCATCTGAGGCGATAAAGTACTCACCTTCCCCAACTCCAATAGCCAAAGGACTACCAAGTCTCGCAACGACTATTTCATTTGGTTTAGTCTTATCAAATACCGCGATCGCGTAAGCACCAACGGTTTGATTAAGTGCGATTTGCACCGCTTTACCTAGTTTTACACCTTCTTTTTTGCTCACATCCTCAATGAGGTTAACTAAGACTTCTGTATCTGTGTCAGATTCAAAAGTATAGCCCCTGGCGACCAATTCCTTTTTCAGGGATTCGTAATTCTCTATGATCCCGTTATGGATGATCACAATATTCCCCGAGTTTGAGACATGAGGGTGAGAGTTGACATCGTTTGGCACCCCGTGAGTTGCCCAACGTGTATGACCCAGTCCTAAGGAACCGGCGGTACTTATTTCACTCTCCATTTTAGCCTTAAGATCGGCTACTTTTCCTTTTGTCTTGCAAACTTTAAGCTCTCCTTCGTCATACAAAGCGATTCCCGCACTGTCATAACCCCTGTACTCCAGTCTCTGGAGTCCTTTCAATACTATAGGATAGGCCTCTCTATGACCAATATATCCAACAATTCCACACATAGTTTAGTTCTTAGGTTCTGTATAATAAATCTTCAGCTTCAGCCGTTTTTCTTCATTTTCTGCATTTGGACCATACAACACAGTGGCTTCGGGAGTTACTACAGAACTTACCGGCACTCTAGTCACATTCGCTCCTTCAGTTTGAAGCACATCTGCATTAGTGATTAGATTCACGTTTTGTGACACAACAAGACCCAGTTTTACATTGGGCGAGTCCTTGGTCAAAATGTTTTTAATATGGTCTGTGAGCCTAACGCGATATTTAATCCCATTCCCGTTCTCGTCACTTTCTAAAGGTACTAAATGATTCCTGTTTGAATTGGAAGACATGTCATTCATTTTAATTTTCTGATCATCATCGAGATAATAATCAGCAAGCAACATGTTTTGGTCGAGGTTATAGATATATAGCCTCTCCGGTTGTTTTAAACCATCCATGTAATCGCGGTTGACATATAATTCTAGATTGGCCTCATTGATAAGCCATTCATTACTTCTCAAAAACTCCAATTCATCAGACACTCCATCTCCATCTGCATCGGGACCACTAAAAAGATCCAAAATTGCCATTGATCCTTCCCCACCTTTTAAATAAAGGTTATCTTCATTAGCGAACTGCGGTTTTTCCTGATCAAAAGTATTTACTCTGGTCGAACCTAATCCAAGTTTAAAAAGCCTGTTTTCTCCAACCATATCGGTTGAATCTCCATCCTCATCTGCGTCATTTGCATCCAGGATTTGAGAGCGATAATAGAGCGTTATGCCGGCACCTTGCGCGGTAAGGTTAAGTAGCGCCATACTTCCGGAATCCCCGGTTTGTTCAGCTTTAATATAGATGCCTCGCAGATAATTTCTGAAGTTGTTCTGGCTGGCCAGTTCTGCGGAACCTTGTTTTTCAAGAATTTTTTTCTGAAAGAAAGCTTTATCCAATTTCAACCTCATTCTAGGTTCATATCTCACAGTATCCTCTTCAGCCGAAGGATTTTCATCTATCTCTACGACTTCATCAGCCGAAAATGTGAAATCATCATTTTGATAAAGCACATTAGAAGTAAGGTTGTTTTCCACCTTTGTTCCAAGGTTGGAATAATATTTTTGAGCCTGCTCAAAGTCTGTTTCCGGATCATAGCTACTCAAGTAGAAGTTGCTCTCAACTATGCTTAATTTGATCGGTCCGCTTCCGTAGATCGAATCCAGTTGATACTGCGCCTGTCCATACTCTGTATTCTCAAGTGCTGTTGAAAAATAAGGAAGGTTAAGCACGACACTGTCAAGCTCCGGCTGCGTTCCAAAATCTGGATTTACAGAAGAAAGTGCCAGCTGAGAAAGAATACCGGCCGTTTGTTTCCCAAACACCGGATTATTATAAACTCCCAGTAAATAAACCGGAAGATTATTGGTCTGCACGGGCCCAAGGTCAAATGTGCTGGCAGAAATCTCAGCCTCATCATACAGGTCGGCGTTAAAACCCGGCTCCCCTATGACTTCGGTTCCAATAGTTTCAAAGTCGTCTTCACATGCTACAAAAGAAAAAACAACAGCGATAACTGTTGTTATTCTCAAAATCGTATTTTTTATATTCATTGAATTTTTTCTAAGATAATACTTGGTTCATATAAAAGTCCTGATACGCCTGGGCAAATTCCTCCTTGTTCTTGTATTCCATCACAGGCTTGTTGATCTTGCCGAGATACTTCTTAAGTTCATCAGGAATGTTGTCTCCCGCAATTATGGCCGCATCTGAATTATCTACTGCGGTCTTCATAATATTTACGTAATTAGGTTTTTTAAGATGTTTCACCTGTTCATTTTCCAGGCCGTCAAAAAGCACTTTTTTGTACATATCTTTATCTAACGCACCTTCAAAGTCTTGATTGTATACAGAGGTTACAATTTTCGCTTCGTTGAATAAAGGTTCGTTCCCATAATAGTTTCTTAAGTACAACGGCAGTAAAGAGGACAGCCAGCCGTTAACATGGATAATGTCTGGCGACCAGTTGAGTTTTTTTACTGTTTCAATCACACCTTTTGCAAAAAAGATGGCTCTCTCATCGTTATCAGGAAAAAGATTACCTTCTTCATCTGTAAGGGTAGCCTTGCGTTTGAAATAATCTTCATTATCAATGAAGTACACCTGCATGCGCTCCTTTGGTATAGACGCCACCTTGATAATCAACGGCATATCGAGATCGTTAATAACCAGGTTCATCCCGGAAAGCCTTATCACTTCATGAAGTTGATGACGGCGTTCATTGATATTCCCAAACCTCGGCATAAATATGCGTATTTGACCTCCCTGGTTGTTAACCATTCTGGGAGCTTCAAAAGACATAGATGAGATTTCGGTTTCAGGTAAATAGGGGATTACTTCAGATGATACGTACAATATCCTCTTTTCTTTCATAAGGCCACTGCTTTAATGCGGTTGTGAATAAAAAACACGCAAAATTACAAAATTTTATGCAGATTGCGAGTATTATCTTAAGTTTGCAC
>JBAVJE010000385.1:0-1708 GCA_049687615.1 Salinimicrobium sp.
GCCATGGATAAGACAAAATTATCAGGTTCTTTTTAAGAATCACTAATTGAGTGGGATTTTTTGTGCCTGTTTTTTAAAGCAGGGCAAGTTGATTTTTGAAGTTTAGGATCACAAAAATTTGAAACTTCAGAGAAATGGCTTCCCAAAGATTTTCTTATTGCCCGGCTTGAATGGTAAGCGTTACAATACTTTTCCGGCAATTAGAACTTCTTTAGATGGGAATGTTTTGGAAAACAGGGGTTATGGTCGCCAGGAGTTCCTGCTTTGCTTGAAACACCATTCCTCCCTTTTTAAGCTAAAGTTAGCCGCTTATTTTTTGTAATAAGGAAGAGATTCTAAAAATATCTTTTTTGAAGGCTATCTATAGATAAGAAGGAAATTAGCTGTCAGATTTCAACAGTCTTTTGGTAACAAAATTCATTCTTCCGAAGTACGCGCTATGGGCGGCTCCAAGGTTAAGAATAGTAGTAAAAAGTCCTGTGAAGATAAAAAGTAGCTGGTAAGAAGGGGCCGAATAGATATCGTTAAGCAAGAAAACCGAAGTTCCTGTGATAAAAACGGTCACAAAAAAAGAAAGCCAAACGTCATTTTCAAGTCCCCAACGTTCTAAAAGTGTTTGAACGATTGATTTTACACCCTGGGAACGGTAGGTGCCGATGTAGGATCTCAAGAATTTCGAGGCGATGACATCTATGGCCACCAGGCTAATAATCAAATCCATAATTGGTTGGTTAACTATGCTTGAACGGCTAATGTAATCAATTATTGTTAATGCAGATGCGTTTCATCCTAAAAATCATGCATTTAATCGATTTCTTCTGAATTTTAACTGCTTTTATAACGTTCTCCTAAAAATTTTTGTCCTCTTTTTCTTTCACCGGAGAATCTGGGAAAGGAGATTGTTACGTACTTTTACGTTGTTTAAAGAACAAAATGAAAGAAACTAATTCGGTTAAATATTATTCTCCCAAAGAGGAATTTTGGAATGTGGTCACGCATGGTGCCGGGTTATTCTTCAGCCTGTTAGCTCTTATTTTGCTGTTAATGCGTGCTTCCCGTTTTGAAAGCATGAAATTAAACCTGAGTTTTGCCGTTTTTGGGATAGGGCTCATTCTACTTTACTCGGCTTCCACTTTTTATCACAGTGCCAGGGATTCCAAAATACGGTACCGGCTGAAGATTTTTGATCATATAGCGATATTTATTCTTATAGCGGCCACCTATACGCCATTTGCTCTCATTACTTTGGAGGGGAAAACCGGATGGATCATCTTTGGAGTGGCCTGGTCCATCGCTTTTTTAGGGGCTTTTTTAAAGATCTTTTTTACTGGCAGGTTTAAAATTTTGTCTACCCTCCTTTACGTGGGAATGGGCTGGATCATCATTTTTGCTATTAAACCATTGATCGATAATCTTTCTGCCGCCGGGCTTATCTGGTTGTTTGCCGGTGGACTTTTCTACACGTTAGGAGCTATTCTCTATAACATTAACCGCATTAGTTACAACCACGCAATTTTTCATCTTTTCGTCTTATTGGGAAGCTTTTCTCATTTTATGGCCATTTACCAACATGTATTTCCGAAGTAATGGTGCAGTTTTTGCATCATTTCCGTTAAAAGAGTAATGTTGGATTAATAACTTATTTTATATTTTTGAAGCTATGAGAAAATCACTTTTTTTACTATTGTTCATTTTTACCACCTTAGGT
>JBAVJE010000386.1:0-5906 GCA_049687615.1 Salinimicrobium sp.
GCCTTTCCTCTTCTGGAATACCTTTCCTTTCCATTACACTATCCCATTCGTCAAAAATATGCTGACTCCATTTGGGAGTAAATAATTCGTAATAAGCAAACCAAAACATTAGATCTCTAACTAGTAGAGGGTAAATTACATTGGTGTCCAGGACACAAATAAAGCGAACACTATGAATCATATAATCCGGATTCTTCGTCTGACTTCATCATTTGAATAATTAGATCTTCCTGCTCTTTCTTCATTTGATCCTTATAATTAGAAACAGCCTCAAACTTAACCCTTCGATGTTTACCAATTTTTGTAAAAGGAATTTTTCCCTCCTCTAGTAATTTTACAAAATGAGGTCTAGAACAACCTAAAAATTCTGCTGCTGCCTGTGTGGTCATTTCTGCAGCAATTGGAACTATGGAAATTGGTTTTCCATCACCCATTGCTTTTAGAATTTGAGCCAACAATTTCAAGGCTTTTAGAGGAATTCTAATTTTTTCTCTAGTTTCTTCTATTTCAATTTCAGGAGATTTGTCTTTGATATCTTTCAATACTGCCTCTAGTGCATTATAAGATTCTAATGCTGTAGATTGTTCCTCCTTAGAAGGTCTTTTTATATTCTTTAATTCTTCCATTGCTCTAGTTGATTGATTTGATACAAATTTAAACGAAATAAACGAAACAATCGAAATAAAAGAAAACACTTAACAAATAACTGCGGGTAACATCGGATTACCAGCAAATAACAGAAAACCGTTCAAAAATGCCATTTTTGACTACCTTTAAAAAGATAATTTAACCAACAATCCATTTTCCCGGTTGCCGTTTCATTAATTAAATACCCCATATACTGTTAAGAGGTTAAATTACTGTTAGAAGCAGGGTATAAGCCATTTTCTCTTATCCTTAAGTTTTATATTTATACTTGTTTTCGTTCTGTATGTTCGATCTGGAACTAAATTTTCATGATCGAAACATTTAAAGGACAATATTCCTGTAAAAGAATGTGTATTAATTATTACATCAAGAGCACACTTCTTTCATCGGGTAAATTAATTCGGATTTTTTGGGTGTATTGCTTATACTCCCGGTCCGTACTGAACTATTAAAACACAAACATGAAAAAGTTTAAATTTCTTGCTGGTCGTCTTTTTTACATCTTCAGTGGTATGATCGCACTTATCGTGATCGTTTTTGTGGGGGTCTACCTCTATTCGGTAAATCCTTCCATGTTTGAATCTAATAAGCAGCAGCAGGAGGTGGTGACTACCGTAAATGAGGTAAAGGCAGAATGGGCGCCAAAGGATGTAGCCGCTGCCCTGGCCGCAAATGAAATGAGCGAGGAAGTCAAATACGGATACAATCTTGTTACTCACAGTTCAAACAATATGGGGCCTGCTGCAGAAGAAGATATGCAGTATGCCGGGAATAACCTTTCCTGTACCAATTGTCATCTTGATTTTGGTACAAAACCGGGTTCGGGATCATGGGTAGGAGTAGTTGACAGGTTTCCACAATTCAGAGGGAGATCGAATGCCGAGGGAACCATAGAAGATCGTATAAATGGTTGTATGCAGCGCAGCATGGATGGCAAAAAACTTCCGGTTGATTCAAAACCTATGAGCGCCATCGTTGCATATATGACCTGGCTTGGAGAAGATCTTCCGAAGGAAAAAGAAAAAGAATACAAAGGCTATGTAAAGCTTGAAATCCCCGAAGTGGCCGTAGATCTGGAAAAAGGGAAAAGCATTTATACCAATCAATGTATGGTGTGTCACGGAAAAGACGGGCAGGGCCAGAAAAACCCCCAAGATGTGGGCGGTTACTTATATCCGCCTTTATGGGGTGACGATTCTTTTAATAACGGTGCCGGGATGCACAGGGTGATCACTGCCGCCGAATTTATTAAAGGTAATATGCCTTTTGGAGAAGCAACAAGAGACAATCCTAAATTAACCGATTTAGAAGCCTTTAATGTCGCGGGATATATCAACAGTTTCTCCAGACCCGAAAAGGCAAATCTGGATAAAGATTATCCCGATCTCAAATTAAAACCCATGTCGACGTCTTACGGTCCGTATGCCGATGATTTTTCAGTAGAACAGCATAAGTACGGCCCTTATCCTCCTATCGCTGCCTTCTATAAAAAAGAATATGATATTAAGAAGTCAAAATAATGCTTAAAAAAACTATTACCCTGTTTATTTTTTCACTTTCATTAAACCTTTACTCACAAGATAGCTTGAAGCTGGATTCCCAAGGCGAACTTTCCGGCCAGTGGAGAAGCTATTACATGAATACTTTTAACAAAGACGACTTAAAGGATTTCACGGCGCTTGCCACAGGAGGTCATGTGAAATATACATATGACTTTACACCGCATTTTTCAATTACGGGGGCGCTACATGCCTCGGTAAATACCTGGATACAGGACCTTACAATTCCCGATGCCGCCACGGGAAAGTTAAGCCGCTATGAAGAAGGACTTTTTAACCGCCTTGACCTGGACCAAAAATTCCTGTTCGTGCCGGGGGAACTCTTTGCCCGCTACAAACTAAATAAACATGATCTTAAACTGGGGAGGATGAAGTTTGTTTCTCCTTTTATCAATCCGCAGGATGGCAGGATGATCCCAACTTTTGTTCAGGGGTTTCATTACTCCATGAAGGCTTCCAAAAATGCCCTTTTTGAAGCCGGTATTTTCAATGAGATCGCCCCGCGATCGACCGGCGAATTTTATGGAATTGGTGAAAGCATTGGCACCTATGCGACCGGAAGAAACTGGGAAGGGAAACCTAATCAATATTCCGGAAATACAGAATCTGACTTCCTCATTACCGCCCATACAAAATTCAACATTTTTGACCGGCTTGGCATTGATTTCTGGAATTACTATGTAGACAACATTTTCAATACCTCTTATCTTAACCCTAAACTGGCAGTAAGCGATCGAGTTTCTGTTGAACTCGAGTGGTTACACCAGGAGAGGGTAGGCGATGGCGGGAATTCAAATGAAGAACTCAGGTACTTCCGGGAAAATTCGTCTGACGTGCTTGGAGGACGGGTCAACTATAAATGGGAGAACTCCTCTCTGTCGCTTTCTTATGATCGCATTCTGCCTCATGGGCAGTTTTTATTTCCGAGGGAATGGGGTCGGGAATTCCTGTTTAGTTTCCAAAAAAGGGAGCGTAGCGAGGGTTCTGCTAACAATCATGCCGTCGTGGCCTATTACCAGACGGTTTTTCCAATTAAAGGTTTACAAACAAAAGTCCGTAGCGTCTTGAGTGTGGGGCAGCAGTGGAAAGCTTCGGTACTTGATGCGAGGCACAATAAGTACGCGCTGCCAGATTATACCCAGGTAAATCTGGACCTGTTTCTTAATTTCGAGAAGTGGAAGAATCTGAAACCCGAAATCTTACTGGTAGGCAAATTTGCGGGCGGAGATTTTCCCGATAACCCTAATTTCTACCTCAATAAGACCGATCTATTCCATGTAGACCTCATCCTGAATTATAATTTCTGAAGATCTAACGAAGTCTTTGATGTTATCAACACTAAAAAGGCTTAGTAAAATTCCTCCTCCGGCTTTGTCGCGCTGCATGCGACACAAGAGGCTGTGATTTTACCGGTAGTCTTCTTCTGCTTCTCATTTGGATTCAAAACTTTCCGAAGAGGGAAGGAGACTACTGCCGGTGCATTATTTTTAAGCCTCTTCAAAAATGTCATTTTTGGAGCCCCTGTTTCCGAAGACCTTAGGAAATCGAATTAAAACCCGACCATCAAACCACCGAGTTATATCTGCTTCAAGCTTCGTGAGTTTTGAACTCTTATTAATCCCTGAGTGTTTATCAATAGATAAGTAAAATTTACCCTAAGTAACATCGGTCACAAAAAACAAGCGCTGCTTTCTCTAATTTAAGAGGGGAAGAAATAAATCATAGACTACGTGCCCCACCGTGATAATTCTGGCGTAGGAGTTTCATTTTCAGGAAATAAGCAGTAACTTATAGTGTGTTATAAGGGAATTAATACTAACTCAATACAAAATGGCTAGAATAGTAATTTTAGGAGCAGGAATTGCCGGTCATGTTGCTGCGGCAGAGCTTCGAAGAAAATTGTCGTCACAACATGAAGTCGTCGTCGTATCCCCAAACAGTAATTATCAATGGGTACCCTCAAATATTTGGGTAGGCGTTGGTAGAATGAAACCCAAGGATATTTATTTTCCTTTGGCCCCCTTATATAAGAAAAAAGGTATAATTTTTAAGCAGGCCCGGGTGGTAAGTTTTCATCCTGAAGGAAGCGAAAAATCATATAAGCCTTTTGTGACGATAGATTATGTTTCTGAAGAAAAAAAGGGACACAGCGAAGAGGTGACCTATGATTATCTTATTAATGCCACTGGCCCAAAACTGGCCTTTGAGAAAACAGAAGGTTTAATACCGGGAACCAACAAAGTTTATTCTGTATGTACCTATGATCATTCAGACCATGCGTGGCATGCTCTCGAAGCCCTAATCCAGGAAATGAAGAAGGGCAGAAAGGTAAAAATCCTTATAGGAACAGGCCATGGCCAATCCACCTGCCAGGGCGCTGCATTTGAATATATTCTCAATGTGGAGAAGGAGCTTAACAGGCACAAGGTGCGGGAAATGGCCGAAATCACATGGATATCCAACGAATATCAACTCGGAGATTTTGGAATGGACGGAATGTTAATGAGCTATGGGAACGATAGCCTGAAATCATCTGACTTGGTAGAGATGGTTTTTGAAGACCGGGGCATAAAGTGGATACTCGGGGCAGGCGTGAATAAAATAGAAGATGGTAAGGCTCATTACGAGAATCTCGATGGAGAATATAAAACTGAAAATTTTGATTTTGCCATGCTCATTCCCGCCTTCTCGGGTCATGGTTTTAAAGCATACAGTAAATCGGGAAGCGATATTACAGAAAAACTTTTTAAAGGTTTCATGATCGTTGATGCAGATTATTCGCAGAAGCCATATGAAGAATGGAGCGTACGGGACTGGCCCGAAACCTATCAAAACCCCACTTATCCTAATATTTTCGCCCCGGGTATCGCCTTTGCTCCCCCACATCCCATTTCAAAGCCAAGAAAGAGTAAAAATGGCACTCCCATCTCTCCGTCACCCCCGCGTACGGGAATGCCTTCGGGTATTACCGCAAAATTGGTCGCAGATAACATTGTAGACAGTATAGATAGCGGAAAGGAAAGTCTTAAGCACAGAGGTTCTATGGGCAATATGGGAGCCGCCTGTATTGCTTCTGCAGGTTATAGTCTAACCGAAGGAAGCGGAATAAGCATCACTACTTTTCCTATAGTCCCCGATTACGAAAAATATCCGGAAACCCATGGTCGCAAATTAGGCAAAACCTTCGGCGAAATAGGTTTGGCCGGGCACTGGTTGAAATACACCCTGCACCATGCCTTTATGTACAAAGCTAAAATGAAACCTTTTTGGTGGCTTATACCCGAATAAAATCTGAAAATATTATGAAACAGAAAATTTCAAAACGCCAGCGTTTCATCATGAAGAACCCCATCATCCAGTTTTTCAAATTCTTCTGGCTTAGCCTTAAGGTGATGCTTATCGTAGCGGGAGGTCATGGGAGCGCCAGGAACGAAGCAGTAAAAAGAAGCGGGGAATAGCCATTATAATTCTTGCCGCCTATCTTTAAACCGGCATTGGGAGAGGTATCCTTTCCTGCTTAAAGATTTACAGGTCCAAACCGTTGGACCGGGGCTGCATGATGATATATTTCCAGGCCCTGCTTCACATGCTTTTTGCTGAAGTTTATTTAGCCGCTACGCACAATATTTCATAAAGCTCTACGGCGGAATTTTTCTTATGCTGATCTTTCCTCTGTTCTCTGCTGAAGCGCTCTCCAAC
>JBAVJE010000387.1:0-1580 GCA_049687615.1 Salinimicrobium sp.
CCTATATACTGAATGTTGTTCTCACGATTGAAAATTTTTGCCCTAAGATTACCCTCCTCATTCAAAAGAAATTCTATCTCCAAATTACCTACGATCACGGTTTCGGTAACACCACCAACCGGCACTCCCACCGGACCGTTAATGAGAACCCGGTCGCTAATTTGGGTTGAAAGAGTAACTCCAAATCTGTCGGCAGTAGTTTGTTCGGGGCTGCGGTTTCCCTGTTCATAGTTAAGTCCTACCTGGAAAACTCCACTTTCATCGGCCAGCAAATTGCTGAATAATCCCGAAGAGGCACTCTGGAAAACCCCTCCCACAAGAGCCGATCCCGCGTTGCCTCCCAGCACATCCGGCGTATAGAACTGTCCAAGAGCAAGCAAACTAAAAGCCTGCATCTCGGTATTCGTACTGGTTCCCACTTTGTACTCAAGTTCTGAACGTACTGTGGAAGCCGCGTTAGGATATTCCAGATCAAAAGAAATGTCGGGCTGCAACAGTTCGCCGTTAAGGTTAATAATCACATCTACGGGGATTCTTCGGCTAATAGCGGGATTTTCAAGAATGATAGCAGGATTCGCATGTGCTTCATAGACCGCACTCATATTAAGATCTGCCTGGGCAGGGTTTCCGCTCCAGTTGATACTTCCCCCCGGTCGCACCTCAAATCGCTTCTGCAGGGCTCCATAGTTAAAAATATATTCCCCGGTATTGGCGATAAAGTCACCCCACATATTAAATTTTCCCAGGGTATTGATCTCGATAAGCAAAGTTCCAGCCCCACGACCGCGGAGGATACTCTCATCGATCTCGATCTCGACCAAAGCATCACTGGTAACATCAAGGTCAAAATTAAGCTCGAGACCTTTGACCTCTTGAAATTCGATTTCCTCTCCGGCAAGACGGGCCGCTTTTTCCTCAGGGCTCAAAAAGTGGATAAATGAATTATCCCCAATACTTTCAGAATCATTGATAGGTATTCTAAAAACGGTACCACTTCTGGTAGTCCCTACCACATCGATCACCAGTTCTGAAGTGGGACCATAAATAGAGGCATTACCGCCAATAAAGGCTGTGCCATAATACAAGGCATCTTCGTTATACTCGGTATCCAGCACAAGCAGCCTGTTGGTAGAAACATTAAGCCCCAGTACCCATTTGGAAAAGTTTGTATGAGAAATCGTTCCGTCAAGAACCCCTTTGGTTTGGTACCTGGTATCTGTAATATCTATATTATCAAAATTGAACTCCTGCTGGGTAAGATTGACTACGGCATTATCTTCAAAAGCATAATCCACCTTCAGGTAAGGAATGCTTAAACCTGCATTATTGAGAAGTAATCTCCCGGATATGTCGGGATTTCTGTAATCACCGGTAACATTGGCACTTCCCGAAACCAAACCTCTAATATTAGTAATTACCTCTCCCCCAATAGGACTAAAGGCGGCCATATTAAAATTCCGAAGATCAACGTCAAGATTAATCCTGGGCATATCCTCATTAACATCTATCTCTCCAATTGCAGAAAGTGATTCCATACCTTCATTCCTTAGAGTGGCATTGACGTTATAGAAGCTAAGATC